>NZ_CEVWQM010000013.1:0-106290 GCF_982386235.1 Desulfotomaculum sp.
ATATTTTTACTTGCCCTTCTTCACGCCATGCAGTTCAATGCCCAGGAGTTCTTTAATGTCCATGACAACAGGTGTTACCTGTTCCGAGAGTGTCTCCAGTTTCACCAATAATTCTTGAATCTTGGCTACTTTAGCTTCTGCTACTTGAATGGTAGCCTTTGCGTTCCAGCGTAGAAAAAAGGAATTTTGCATCATTTTTATCTGGTGCTTTAGGGACATGATTTCAGCTTCACAAAGTTGTTTTAATTCTTCAACTTCCTTAAACATAAAGAAACACCTTCCTTTTTTTCCATGATATTGGATAATGTAGAAAAAGGTGATGTAATTGGAAAAAGAAATTCCAAAAGAGTTAACAAAAATTTATAAAACAAAAATCTTTAGTGCAGTTACCTAATATACTTTTAAAAAGCCAAAAGAAAAGGGGTGACTTTTTGGCTAGAAAAAGAAAACGTAACAGTAAAGGAAATAAGATAAATCCTCGGGTTATTAAAAAAAGGGACTTACTTTTACATAAGTCCTCTGCGGTCCCAAACCTTGACTTTAATCATTCCATTTCTTTGCAAGAAGGCCTTGCCCCAGATATCATATTGCCCACGAATAAAAAGCGCATCAAGAAACCCTGCAATCGATTTGTTTCTGAAAGTTGCATCACAAATTCCCTAAGCCATGCAGTAACAACTTTTTGTAAAAAGCAGACCTTTGTAAATACCGATCCAGCCTGGCCTGGTCCAGTTCCCGATATTATTGGAGAAAAACCCAAGAGTCGCAGGATGATAAAAACGGGGGTGCCCTTTGTTGACCAAAGTTGTATTACCAATAATCTTTCCCTGCCAGATAATCAAAGTATGGCTTTTGCCCCAGAAGTACCGGCTAAGCAATATAGCTATATCGAACGGCCAAATTCCCCGGATATTTTAGGTCCCACCTATAAAAAACCAAGGCGCAAAAAATCAGATGCGGTTCCCTTTGTACCCAAAAGCTGTACGATTGATATTGAACAGGCCCCTTTTCTGGTAAAGAATAGTGAAAATTACGGAAATTTTAGGTGTGAATGGAATAAAGCAAATTCTGATACCCTCGCTAAAGTCTGTGAAGAAACAAAAATATGTAAAATAGGTTGGTTGCCCCTAGTCGTGGTTGTTTTGCTTATGTTTATATCTATTTTTATGTTTTTAAAGTAAAAAGAAATTATGCTCAATAACTCCAGTGTTAGGATTGATCCATAATTTTTACATGGGATAGCAACATAGAATTCTGCCGATACTGCATGTAGAAGAAGTTATATTTAAAAATTCGCCAAATTTGAACCAGTATACAAAAAAATGCCTCTCATATACTAGTAGTAAAGGAAGGGGTGATAGCGGGGATGAGTCAATGTCTTTCCATTGGAGCCACCCAGCATATTGACTTATTGAGAGATAAGCTTGGTAAAGAATTTCAATTTAATGAGGATAACAATCTAATCGTAAAGCTTACCGAAAAACCAGCCGGTAATATCACCTTTTTATCCTGTGATTTCAATGGAACCATATGCTGTGGCGGGCCACTGGAAGATCAGGAGTTGTTTAGACATTTTGTAGCAGACATCATTTCTGACCTAATTCTAAACCACTGGGAAAAGGCAATTATTTTGGACATTATCCGGGAAAGTTATTTTTTCTTTAATGAAGATGAGAAAAAAACAATTTTCCAGTATTCCCAGGATTATGCCAATGGATTAAAGGTATTTCCGGGCCGCATGGAACGTTTGGATAGAAAGAATTTTATTATTAAGAGATTGGTAGAGTTTTTGGAACAAAATAACAGCCTGGTCATTGATGGTTTTGTAAGATTTCGCCTGAAAGATTATATTAACGAGATAAAGGAGACGGTTGATCAGGCTGTTGATGATTTTCTGATGGAAAGGGAATATAAAGAATTTATTCAGCTTCTCAAGTATTTCGTAGAAATCCAAGATACCAAGGTGGATGTTGTGAATGTTTTATTAAACAGAAAAGGTACCTACCAACTTCTTGATCAAAAACATGAACCAATTGATAGTGAATTTTTAGAGGGTTTTATTCTTGATGTTATGGACAATGAAATTAATTATGAAGACCTACTTATCAGTGCCCTTATTACCATCGCTCCTAATAAAATAGTATTTCATTGTGGAAGCCATCTAAAACCCCAAACTACGATCGATACGATCAAACATGTTTTCGAGGGCAGGGTAAATGAATGTACCGGCTGTAAATTATGCCAAAACCAGCAGCAATAAAACCGTCAACAGGCGGTTTTTTTGCTTAGATCAACACATTTGATGGTACCATGGATAAATAAAAATTCAATCAATAATTTGGCAGAAAATTTATTATAAAATGTATTGTTATAAAGTGTAGGATACGTTAGGTACTTTAAAGGAGAAATTTGGTTAACAAAATTTGTCGAAATCAAGAGGAGTAATTTGATTCTTATAGAAAGGTATAACTGGAAAACAATTCAACACATTAAAAAAGTAACAATGAAGGATGAACAAAGAAATGAAAAGAACCATACTGACCATCGTGCTAATTTTTGCCTTTATGAACGCTGCCTATGCCAGTATTCAGACTCCGTCCAGTTTAATCGATTATAACCAGCATGATTTAGGAAGCACCATTAACTTTGAGGGCAATCCGGCCGTATTTTTAAAAACACTGTCCAATAAATTTAAGTCAGAACAGCCCAAAGGCTCTAGAACTTTGATCTTTAGCGATTTCCCTGAATACATTGATAAGCCGGGCATCTCATACCAGGATAACATTTATCCCTTTAAAAATAATGGCAGGTTCAGGGTCTTTGATTACCATGTTAATAGTTCTACAAAGCCTCTGTATTTTTCGATTTTATTAACGAATAAAAATGATCACCCTGTGACCGTGCAAATTGAAAAAATGGCGGTTGCCGGGCCTTCTATGAATTATATGGCTGCAGGAAAAGATGCGGTGCAGTCATGGCTTAATTCAAGTGTAGATAAAACCCTGGTAATAGGACCTTGGCAAACTGTATTTTTGGCCGAACCCGTTTGCCTAAAGAAGGATCAATTGGTGAACTTTATCTACGACGCAACGGCCAGTGACACAGTACAGGTCTCCACTGTAACAAGATCGGATGAAAAAGCTTCGCTCAAGGGCCTGCCCATATTAGTCAAAAAAACCGCCCCAGGTGAGAAAGCACCCACTATTTTACGGGGGACTTTTGATACAGCCGATTACTATCACACTTATGTAATTGGCTTGGATGGACGGGCTTATACCGCAGTTGGCGTAGCGGGAAAGGCGGACTACTTACAAGGCTATTCCGCAGTGGATCGTAAGAAAGTAGTGAACTATGGGAACTATGGCGTTTTGTATCACACAAGCTTTAAATTAATTCCGTACTTACAGTCGCCTGGGGCAATTGTGATTAATTCCCGAGGTGGTGGTTTCGGTACCGCTGCTAGTATTAAAATTAATGGGAAGTTGGTTAAGCCAGGATTTATTGGTCCCACAGAGACTACAGCCATTGGCCTGAATACTGTAAAACAAGGAATTCTTGTTTACAAGGAAGATATCAAGAATAGTGATGAGATTACAATAAATTGGATGCCAGCAGGTGGAACGAACTTGCCTGTGAATTTTATCGTGCAACCTTATCAAGCTGTGACAACGATGGAAAATGAGTAATCTGTAAATCTATTGCACCTTACCGAGCGTTTTGATATAGTTATGTCGTTAATTGACGAATGGAGGTCATGTAAGGTGCAGTGGTGGTCAATGATTTTAATTCCTATTATTGGTGCCTTTATTGGTTGGGTTACCAATCTAATTGCCGTTAAGGCTATATTTAAACCCTATGAGCCGATTCATATTATAGGTTCCTTTTCAATTCAAGGGGTTGTTCCCAAAAGAAGGCAGGAGTTGGCCAGAAGCATCGGCGAAGTGGTGGAGAAGGAACTACTGAATGTAACGGACCTGATCAACCAAATGAAATCCCCGGAGGTTCTTGGTCGGATTGTTGACACTGCCAGTGAGTCCATCCGTAATATGGTGGTAGATAAGATACCTGTTTGGGTCCCCGTCACCATTCGAACCGTTATCTTGGAAATGATGGGGGACATGCTGCATAAACAAATGCCCCAGGTAATCGAGCAAATAGTGGATCAGGCCGGAGGAAGTGTGGCAGAAAAGGTTAAAATTGCCCAACTGGTTGAAGATAGAATGAATGCTTATGATATTCGGCATTTGGAGAAAATAATATTAGACGTTGCCTCCCGGGAACTAAAACATATCGAAATCATTGGTGGTGTTTTGGGTTTCGTTATTGGTCTTGTGCAGGTTGCGGTGGTTTATCTGTCTGCTTGACATTTGTGCTCAGTAAATCTATAATTAACCCGTAAATAGTATGTGCTGTGATAAGGAAAAGTAGGACAGTATGTTCGCCCAGAGAGGAAGACCCAGGCTGCAAGTACTTCCCGATACCTCTGTCTGAAAGACCACCTTGGAGCTGTTTGCTGAACCTTAGTAAGCAAACCGGTTTGACACCGTTATCATCCTTTGAGGTGGGAGTCTATGACTCCAACCAGGGTGGAACCGCGGAGATAACCCCGTCCCTGAGTAATCAGAGACGGGGTTTTTTATATTTACTACCGAAAGGAGAAACACCATGATAAAAGTAACACTTAAGGACGGTTCCGTCAGAGAGTATCCCGTAGGAAGTACAGTAATGGGAGTTGCTAAAAGTATCAGCCAAGGGCTGGCCAGGGAGGTCTTGGCCGGTAAGGTTAATGGCAAGGTTGTGGATGTTGACCATCCCCTAAATGAAGACGCCGCCTTAGAACTATTGACCTTTAATGATGAAGAGGGAAGAAATGTCTATCGGCATAGTACTGCCCACGTATTGGCCCAGGCTGTGAAAAGATTATTTCCCAATGCCAAACTGGCCATTGGCCCGGCCATTCAAGATGGCTACTACTATGACTTTGATGTAGAGCAACCCTTTACCCCGGCCCAGGTAGAGCAGATTGAAGAAGAAATGAATCGCATCATTAAAGAAGATATTCCTTTCCAAAGGGCAGAGTTGTCCCGGGAAGAAGCTCTGGAGCATTTCAAGAAACAGGGTGAAATTTATAAGGTAGAGCTAATTACGGACCTGCCAGAGGATGCTGTGATCTCCTGCTATCATCAGGGCGATTTTAATGATCTATGTGCCGGACCACATGTTCCTTCCACCGGTAAATTAAAAAGCCTTAAGTTAATGAGTATTGCCGGAGCCTATTGGCGGGGCAGTGAGAAAAACAAAATGCTGCAGCGTATCTATGGCACCTCCTTCCCTAAAAAGACATTATTGGATGAGCATCTGTTCCGCATAGAGGAAGCGAAGCGGCGTGACCATAGAAAGTTAGGTCAAGAACTGGATCTGTTTAGTATCCAGGAGGAGGGTCCAGGGTTCCCCTTTTTCCATCCGAAGGGCATGGTTTTACGCAATGAGCTGGAAAATTTCTGGCGTCTGGAACATAAAAGACGTGGCTATCAGGAAATTCGTACGCCCATTATCTTAAATCGCGGTCTTTGGGAACAGTCTGGACACTGGGCCCATTACAAGGAAAATATGTATTTTACCAAGATTGACGAAGGGGATTATGCCGTTAAGCCCATGAACTGTCCGGGTAGTATTCTGGTATACAAAGCTAGAATGCACAGTTATCGCGATCTTCCCCTGCGCTGGGGTGAACTGGGTCTGGTACACCGCCATGAGCTGTCCGGTGCTTTGCACGGACTGATGCGGGTGCGTTGCTTTACCCAGGATGATGCGCACATCTTCCTGCTGCCCAGTCAGATTAAGGAGGAAATCATCGGGGTCATCGATCTGTTTGATTACTTCTATAATACCTTTGGTTTAAACTATCATGTGGAGTTATCGACTCGCCCCGAGAAATCCATGGGTTCCGATGAAATGTGGGAAACAGCAACAAACTCCCTGCGGGATGCTCTGGAAGCTAAGAAAATGGATTACAAAGTAAATGAGGGTGACGGGGCATTTTATGGTCCTAAGATTGACTTCCATCTAACCGACAGCCTGGGCAGAACCTGGCAGTGTGGTACCATTCAGTTGGACTTCCAAATGCCGGAAAAATTTGATCTTAACTATGTTGGTGAAGATGGTCAAAAGCACCGCCCGGTCATGATTCATAGGGTTGTTTTCGGCAGCATTGAACGTTTTATCGGCATCCTCACGGAGCACTTTGCAGGAGCCTTCCCGGTTTGGTTGGCCCCGATACAGGTTAAAGTATTGCCAATTACCGACAAGCACCATGAATATGCCAGGGAATTGGTCAAGAAACTAGATGCTCTGGATGTTCGGGTGGAACTGGATGCCAGGAATGAAAAAATTAATTATAAGGTTCGAGAAGCCCAGACCCAAAAAATCCCCTATATGCTGGTCATCGGAGATCGGGAAATGGAGCAGGGAACGGTGGCCCTGCGGCAGCGCGGCAAGGGAGATGTTGGGGCCGTAGCCGTTGATGAATTTATTAAAAAGATTGTGGAGGACATCCATACCAGGGCTATTTTCTAACACGATCAGAAAGAATAAGATTTTAAGGATGATCGTATAAGAAAAGCTAAGGCTCGCTTGTGCCCTTAGGGTGCGCTATAGGCTGGCGCACCCTTAAGGGCATAAACGAACCAAGCTTTTCTAATTATCAAAGGGAAAGCCTTGACTCCATAGGCAGGCTATGGTACAATTTCATCTGTTGAACTCAATATATTTAGCAAGTAGAGGCATCCCGCTTCTCACCTTACAACGATGGTTCGTAGGGTCATCTAACACAAATTTATTTTATAGTTGTGTCTATAAGCGGGTGTTTATCACCCGCTTTTTGTTTTTGTTTTAACTTAAAATCTGGAGGTGAATATATATTTCCAAACAAGAGCAACGCATTAATGAGGAAATCAGAGCACGTGAAGTACGGGTAGTAGACGCTGACAACAACCAACTGGGCATTATGCCTGTAAAAGAAGCCCTGCGTTTGGCAGAGGAAAAACAGTTGGATTTGGTGGAGGTTGCTGCCCAGGCCAAACCGCCGGTTTGCCGTATTATGGATTATGGTAAATTCAAATATGAGCAAAGCAAGCGGGATAAGGAAACAAAGAAAAAGCAGCGGATTATTCAGATTAAAGAGGTTAAGCTGCGGCCCCGCATTGAAGATCATGACTATTCAGTAAAATCTAAGAACGCTGAACGCTTTCTGAAAGATGGCGATAAAGTCAAGGTTACGATTATGTTCCGGGGCAGAGAAATTGTTCATACCGAACTGGGAAGAATTCTGCTGGAACGTTTGGCCAAAGACCTTAAGGATATTTGCATTGTGGAAAGACACGCTAAACTTGAAGGTAAAAATATGATTATGATCTTAGCACCAAAAATTGAGAAGCAGGATTAGAAAGGAGTTGCCCTAAATGCCTAAAATTAAAACCCACCGTGGGGCTGCTAAGAGATTTAAGAAAACTGCCACTGGAAAAATTCGTGGTTGGCACGCTTTTAAAAGCCACATTCTTGGTAAAAAGTCCGCCAAACGTAAGCGTAATCTGCGCAAGTCTTCTATCGTTCATGAATCCGATGCAGTTCAACTTAGAAGACTGCTGCCCTATTAATAGTTGATTTTTTAAGTAAAAGGAGGTAATCATCATGCCACGGGCTAAAAGCAGTGTGGTTTCTCGTAATAGACACAGAAAGGTTTTAAAACTGGCCAAAGGTTATAGAGGTTCCCGCAGTAAGTTGTTCAGGGTAGCCAACCAGGCGGTTATGAAAGCTTTATCTTATGCCTACAGAGACCGTCGTCAGAAAAAACGTGACTTCCGTAAGCTATGGATTGCTCGTATCAACGCGGCAACCCGCATGAATGGTCTGTCCTACAGCCGTTTCATCGCTGGCCTGAAAAAAGCCGATGTAGAAGTGAACCGTAAAATGCTGGCTGACTTGGCAGTAAACGATGCCAAGGCCTTCGGCCAACTGGTTGAGCTTGCTAAGTCCAAGCTAGCCTAAGCTTGCCCCAAAACCCAATTGTGATATAAACTAAGGCATGGTCTTTGGACCATGCCTTTGCTGTATAAAACCAAGACGGTGGAGATCCAATGATTACATCTAGCCAAAATTCACGGGTAAAGTACGTAAAAAAACTATCCCAACGTAATTTCCGTCAAAAAGAAAGAAAGTTTAGCGTGGAAGGCATTCGCTTTGTTGAAGAGGCCCTGGCGAGCAATTGGCAAATGGAGTATTTGCTTTATACGGATCAGGGAGTGCAGGGGGAACGAGGGAAAGGGTTGCTGAAGCAGGCCAGGGACAAGGGAGTAGAAACCCTTGAGGTATCTGAAAGTATCATGGGAGAGTTGACCGATACAGAAACTCCCCAGGGGGTGCTGGCAGTGCTTTGGCAACCGGATTATGCCTTGGGGGATGTGGTTAAGAGGGGGCAGCAGCCACTGGTGGTGATTGTGGACGGGGTGCAGGACCCGGGAAACCTAGGTACCATTATCCGTTCCTCAGATGCTGCGGCAGCCAACGGGGTTGTTTTGTTGAAGGGGACGGTGGATTTATACAACCCTAAAACACTGCGTTCCACCATGGGTTCCTTGTTCCACCTGCCAGTGGTGCAAGCAGAGGATGCAGAGGGGGCTTTGGCTTATCTAACCTCCCTGGGGGTCACTTTACTGGTGGGTGAGCCGGTGGGTGGCATACCAATCTTTCAGGCAAATCTTCAGGGACCGGTGGGCCTTGTGGTGGGCAATGAAGGGTCTGGGCCCAGGGAAGCTATCCTTGACCATAAGCATCAGAAAGTAACCATACCCATGCCGGGTCATGCCGAATCCTTAAATGTAGCCACCGCCACCGCCATCATGCTTTATGAAGCGGTAAGGCAAAGGTATAAAATTCAGTAAACTTTCTTGTTTTGCTTAGAGCCATATGGTATAATCAGTGTCGAAAGGTCCCCAAAAAAGGATGAAAGGTTGTGGTTGCGTGTTGCTAACCGCCGAATTTTTTTGGAGCCTGTTCGAAGCAACCGGTTCGGTTACAGCATATATTAATTATCGCCGGCTGGTTCTACACTAATATACTACTGCTATGACGGGGAAAAGTATGTAGATTTTTCTTTACAGGGAGAAAGGGTCATGACTGGAAGCCCTTTTAAAGAAAAACTCCGGAAAGTTCACCCCTGAGCTGCGGTCTGAACGTATTACATACTAGTAGGTTGCGCCGGTACTTCTACCGTTATCAGAAGCGGATAAATATTATTTTATCCTCTAAGAGGTTCTTTTCTAGAACAATTTGGGTGGTACCACGGAGATGATCCGTCCCTTTTATTAGGGGCGGTTTTTTATTTTATCTATTTTTACAGGAGGAGCATCATGGAGCAAAAATTAAGAAATTTATCCCAGGAGGCATTGACGGCCCTGGGGGCTGCCCATACCCCAGAGGAACTAAATGATATTCGTGTTAAGTACCTTGGTAAAAAAGGGGAAGTAACACAAGTTTTACGGGGTATGGGTGCTTTATCTGCAGAAGAAAGGCCGAAGCTAGGACAGGTGGCCAATGAAGTAAGGGTGGCCATTGAAAAAGCCCTGGAAGAAAGAAATAACCAGGTTAAGGAAGCACAAAAGGAAAAAATGCTGGCTGCTGAAACCATCGACATTACCTTGCCAGGCAATCGGTTTGGCCTGGGCAGGTTGCACCCCCTAACCCAAGTCATGCAGGAAATAGAAAATATTTTTATGGGCCTGGGCTTCAAAATTGCTGAAGGGCCTGAAATAGAACTGGATTATTACAACTTTGAAGCGTTAAATTTACCCAAGGACCATCCGGCCAGGGATATGCAAGACACCTTCTTCATTAATCCGGAGGTTCTCTTAAGAACACATACCTCTCCGGTACAGGCCAGAACAATGGAAAAAATGGTGCCCCAGGTGCCCATTAAAATTATTTGCCCTGGCCGTGTCTATCGGCGGGATGATGATGCCACCCACTCCCCCATGTTTCACCAGGTAGAGGGTTTGGTCGTTGATCAGCATATTACCTTTGCGGATCTTAAAGGTATCTTAGCTACCTTTGCTAAGCAAATGTTTGGACCAGAAACCAAGACCCGGCTGCGTCCCAGTTATTTTCCCTTTACCGAGCCCAGTGCAGAGGTGGATATCTCTTGCTTCAATTGTAAGGGCAGCGGCTGCAGGGTTTGTAAGGGAAGTGGCTGGCTGGAAATTCTTGGCTCAGGCATGGTGCACCCCAGGGTCTTAGAGATGTCCGGCTACAATCCCGAGGAAGTGACAGGTTTTGCCTTTGGCATGGGGGTTGAGCGAATTGCCATGTTGAAGTACGGCATCGACGATCTCCGGTTGTTATTTGATAACGATTTGCGATTTCTGGCACAATTTTAGATTCGGGAGGTTTTAAGATACATGCGAGTTTCATACCAGTGGCTTAAAGATTATGTTGACATCCAGATTTCACCCCGGGAATTGGCAGATAAACTAACCCTATCTGGCCTGGCGGTTGATGTGGTGGAAGAACTGGGTGCTGAAATTGAAAATGTTGTTACCGGGCGAATTGAAAAAATAGAAAGACACCCCAATGCGGATAAGCTGGTGGTTTGCCAGGTGGACGTTGGTCAGGGGGAAGCCTTGCAAATTGTTACCGGTGCCACCAACGTAGGGGACGGCCATATCATTCCAGTTGCCTTGGAAGGGGCCAAATTGGCGAAGGGATTGCAGATTAAACGTTCTAAACTTAGAGGTGTGGAGTCCAGAGGGATGCTCTGTTCCGGCCAAGAACTAGGGATGGAAAGCAAACTCATGTCTTCGGACATGGCCAATGGCATTTTGATTTTGCCGGAGGATGTAACGATCGGTTTGGATGCGAAAGAGGTTTTAGGTTTATATGATTCCGTGCTGGAATTAGACCTCACCCCTAACCGAGGCGATGCCCTGAGCATGATCGGTGTTGCCCGTGATGTGGCAGCCCTATTAAATACTGAACTGAAAATTCCGGTGCCCAAGGTAGAAGAAAACCAAGAAAATATAAATGACCTGGCGAAAATTGAGATCGAAGATCCTGATTTGTGCCGCCGTTACGTTGGCCGTGTGATTAAAGGCATCAAGGTGGGAGCCTCACCCATTTGGCTGCAAAATCGACTGAGAGCAGCCGGCGTGAGACCCATTAGCAATGTGGTGGATGTAACCAACTATGTGATGTTGGAAATGGGTCAACCACTGCATGCCTTTGACTATGATAAACTGGCTAACCACCACATTATTGTTCGGCGAGCTAAAGAGAATGAAAAAATTGTCTCCCTGGACGGTGTTGAGCGTACCTTAAATCCAGAGATGCTGGCCATTACCGACGCAAGTGGTCCGGTGGCAGTGGCTGGGGTAATGGGAGGTCTGGACAGTGAGGTTACAGATGCCACAGTAAACCTGCTCATTGAGTCTGCTTATTTTCACCCCATTAATGTAAGGCGCACTTCCAAAGCCCTGGGACTGCGTTCGGAATCCTCAGTACGGTTTGAAAAGGGCATCGATGTTAACGGTTGCCGCAGGGTTGCAGACAGGGCAGTGCAATTAATTCAACAATTGGCCGGGGGATCAATTGTTGCCGGTACCATTGACCAATTCCCCAATCCCATCGCCGAAAAAACGATCTTGCTAAGACCCAGCCGGGTCAATTGGGTGTTGGGAGTGGAAATTCCCAAACAAGAGATTTTTAGAATCATGGAAAGTTTGCAATTTAGGGTGCAAGAGCAGGGGGATGACTTACTGGTTACGGTTCCTACCTTCAGGCCGGATATTTTTGGTGAGTGGGATTTAATCGAAGAAGTAGCTAGAATGCATGGTTTTAATCAGATTCCTGAGACCTTGCCCTTTGGCGCCTCCACCCAGGGGGTACGTACACCGGAACAGCAAATGAACTGGGACATCCGCAACATTATGATTTCCTGCGGTTTCTATGAAGTTGTTACCTATAGCTTTGTTCATCCCAGGGTCTTTGATTTAATGAATTTACCCCAGGATAGTAAATTTAGAAATGCTATGAAATTGCAGAATCCCCTTAGTGAAGAACAATCTGTGATGAGGACAGTGTTGGTTCCCAGTCTGTTGGAGGCACTGCAGAAAAATCTTAATCGACGGGCTCAAAGTGGAGCCATCTTTGAAATTTCACGGGTGTTTTATCCCCAGGAAGGGCAGCCTCTGCCCGAAGAGGTACCTGTACTGGCGGCAGTGGCCTATGGGAATACGCAAAAAATTTGGAATCAACCCGCTCGCCCCATGGATTTCTTCTTCATGAAGGGTGTAGTGGAACAATTATTGGAAGGCCTGGGAGTTCAAAATATTACCTTTAGCCGCCATCAAGACCCCAGCTTCCATCCCGGACGTTGTGCCAAGATTGAAGCGAATGGTCAAATATTAGGGGTAGTGGGAGAACTCCACCCCAATGTAATCGAAAACTATGAATTACCGGGTAGGGCTGTGGCTATGAAGCTGGATTTACAGGCTCTGGCCCAAACCAACCGACCGGTAAAACAATATCACGGTTTACCTAAATTTCCCATAGTAGAACGTGACTTGGCTGTTTTGGTGCAGCAGGAAGTTTTAGCTGCCGATATGCTAGCCATTATTCAAAAGGCAGCCGGAAGCTTACTGCAAGAAACAGAAATCTTTGATATCTATCAAGGTAGTCAGGTGCCCGAGGGCTATAAGAGTGTAGCCTTCGCCATGAAGTTCCAAGCCCTGGACAGAACCTTAACGGACGAGGAAATCAACGATAAAATGCAGCGGATTATCAAATCACTGGCTGCTCAGACCGGAGCAGAACTAAGAAAATAAGACCCTCATAAAAGGGAGTGTCGCTTGCGACACTCCCTTTTGGGACAATTTGTCCCTGAGACCAAAGGCCCACATCCTACGGTCATTTTTTCTATTTATTATGCAAAATGCAAAAAGCTGAAGGGATTTGCTAGAAAACAGCGAATAAACAATCAGCAAAGGTAATAGGGGGGTCAAAAATGTCTAAGCAGCCAAGCAAGGTGGAGGTAGAAATATTTGGTGAGTACTACACCTTAAAAGGGCATGAATCCCCAGAATATATGCAAACTGTCGCCAAATTAGTGAACAAAAAGATGATGGAGGTAAGTCACAGAAACCCTGTACTTTCTCCCAATAAAGTAGCTGTATTGACGGTTGTTAATCTGGTCGATGAACTTCTAAAGCTTCAGGAACAGTATGACAACCTCTTGCAAATGATGGATCCGGAAAAAGCAAACCTTAGTAACTCATGACCAGATCATGAGTTTTATTTTTGGCCTAAGATTTGGGGAATAGTATAAGTGGACCAAATATGGTAATAGCAAAGAAACGGAGCGTTTTTATGCAAAACATAGAAATCGCCTGGATTTTTACTGAGCTGGCTGACCTGTTGGAAATTCAGGGGGAGGATTTTTATAAAATAAGGGCCTACCGTCGGGTGGCGGAGGCAATGGCAAGTTTGGAGGAACCTATTGAGGAAATACATCGCCGAAGATTATTAACGAAAATTCCCGGCGTGGGTAAGGTCATAGAAGAAAAAATTAAGGAAATACTTAAAACAGGTAAATTAAAGAAACACCAAGAGTTATTACGGGCAATTCCCCGGGGGGTTTTGGAAATAAAACAATTGCCGGGGATCGGTTCTAACCGAGCCAGAATCCTTTATCAGGAACTGGGTATAACTGATTTAGAGGGACTAAAACAGGCAGTTGAAAACCGACAGGTACGTAAACTAAAGGGCTTCAGCGCAAAGCTAGAGTGGGATATTTTAAACGGCATTGAGATGGTTCGCAACCGGCAGGGTAGAATCCGCCTTTCGGTGTCCAGGGAGCTAGCGGCAGAGTTAATTGATTTTCTCAAAAAAATACCTGGCACCCTTGGGGTGGAGATGGCTGGCAGCACCAGACGTTGGCAGGAAACAGTTGGCGATCTGGATCTTGTGGCCGCTGCGGAAGACCCGGCACCATTATTGACAGCCCTTGCCAGCCACCCGAGGATGAAAGAAGTAATTGAACGGCAAAGCAATCGCATTCGTTTGTCCACTTGGTGGGGGCTTTCGGTGGATTTGCAGGTGGTATCGCCAAAGGAATTTATTTTTACATTGCATCGCAGTACTGGGTCCAAGGACCACTATGCCAGGTTACAGGAAATTGCAGACAGTATTGGGCTGCAGCTTAATCATCATGGCCTTCGTACCGAACAGGGGGATTTCCTGGGGATTAACAATGAGGAAGATCTTTATCAGGCCCTGGGTATGAAGTATATTCCGCCAGAACTTAGAAAGGGCTCCGGCGAAGTGGAGGCAGCCCTTAAGGGAAGTCTGCCATCCTTGATCGAGGTTTCCGATATCAAGGGAGATCTTCATATACATACCAATTGGAGCGATTCTGCTCTGGAGATAGCGGATATCATAAAAAGGTGTCGAGAAAAGGGGTATTCCTATGCTGCCATTACAGACCACTCACAGTCTTTAAAAATTGCCAATGGACTTGACCCCACTAGACTGGCACAGCAGCACCAGATTATTCGGGAACAAAATAAAAAACGAGAGGATTTTACCCTGCTCACCGGCGTGGAAATGGATATTTTACCAAATGGTGAATTGGACTACCCAGACGAAATCCTGGAGCAAATGGATGTGGTTATTGGTTCTATTCACACTGGTTTTAGACAGAGCAAAAAGGAAATTACCCGCCGCATCAGCAAAGCCATGGAAAATGAGCAGGTGGATATCATTGCTCATATGACAGGCCGGCTGATAGGCAGAAGGGAGCCCTATGACGTAGATGTGGAGGAACTGTTAGAAACTGCTGCCAAGACCCAAACCATTTTAGAAATCAATTCTGCGCCGGATCGATTGGATATCAACGAGGTTTATGCCAAGCAGGCCAAGGATTTAGGAGTTAAACTAAGCATTAATACAGATGCCCATGATCTTATGCGTCTGGATGACATGGTCTATGGCGTAGCCGTGGCCCGCAGGGCTGGGCTGGAGCCACAGGATGTCATTAATACCTTAAACTTAGAAGATTTGCGAAAGGTGCTGCATTAAATGCAACCGTTGCCAAGAGAATTTTATGCCAGGGATACTACCCTGGTAGCAAAGGAACTATTGGGAACCCTATTGGTTCACCGCAGCCCGGAAGGGGTTACGGTGGGCAGAATTGTGGAAACGGAGGCCTACCTGCAGGGGGACCCGGCCTGCCACGGTTTCCGGGGTATGACACCCCGGAACAGTGCGATATTTGGCCCGCCGGGTCATGCCTATGTTTACTTCACGTACGGTATGCATTATTGTTTTAATGTTGTTGCTGCTGCCGAAGGGGTGGGGGAAGCGGTGCTTATTCGGGCCTTGGAACCCCTGGAGGGGTTGGAACGGATGAGGCAACGCAGGGGCAGAGACAGGCTCCATGAATTATGCGGCGGACCGGCCAGGTTGGTCCAGGCCTTTGGTATTACCAAAGAGCACAATAAAGTGGACCTTACCACAGGCCCTTTATTTATCGCGGACTCCCCGGAGCCACCACCGGATATCTATATCACCACACGCATAGGCATTAAGGAAGGGGCAGACCTGCCGCTGCGCTTTTATATTCGGGGAAGTAAGTTTATTTCGAAGAAATAGCTAAAGGCCAAAAAGAGAGGAGTAGGTGTATTTGAAATTACAAGAGATTTATAATCTTATTCTTAAAATGGGGATTGATCATGACCCACGGGGTATCGAAGTGGTACAAAAGCAATTGGCTAAAGAAAAGAAAAAAATTGATGAATTAAAAGAAGACGAAAGAAAAGAAATTGATCAAGATCGGATCTTTAACCCATATTCCGATACCAGGGTCCTTTTTGGTGAGTTGGACCGGGAAGTCAAGCGAATTTTAGTTGGCATCGACATGGAAGTGGGAGAGGTCATACTGGCTGATAGGCTGGCAGAAAAGGGTAAAAAAATCGACCTGATTATGGCCCACCACCCGGAGGGAAAGGCCATGGCCGGTCTATATGATGTTATGCATTTACAGGAAGACTTGCTGGCCCAATTAGGAGTGCCGGTGAATGTGGCCGAAGGAATTATGGCTGGCCGTATTGGCGAAGTTCGCCGAGGTCTGATGCCCGTTAACCACAATCGAGCCGTAGATGCGGCAAGATTACTGGATATACCCTTAATGTGCTGCCATACACCGGCGGACAACATGGTTACGGAGTATGTGCAAAAGAAAATTGATGAAAATAACTGTGAAACCCTGGGTGACATTGTCAAGGTCTTAAAGGAGATTCCCGAATATGCTGCAGCGGTTAAAACCGGAGCAGGACCCACCATTGTGGTAGGTTCCAGGAAACGCAGTGCCGGTAAAGTATTTGTGGACATGACCGGCGGCACCAGTGGCTCCGAGGATGCCTATAGTAAACTGTCCGTTGCCGGTGTCGGCACCCTGGTGGTTATGCATATCAGCGAAAAGCATCGTAAAGAAGCAGAGAAAAACCACGTTAACGTCATTATTGCAGGTCATATGGCCAGCGATTCCCTGGGCATGAATCTGATATTAGATATGATTGAGCAGCGGGGTGTGGAGATACTAACCTGTTCAGGACTAATCCGTGTTAAGCGTTCATAGGCGATCGTTGCAAATCACGGATGAAAATACAGGAGGCCAGGGCCCTCGCCAAAGATACTGAAAGCGGGTGGCTGACCGCTATTTAATAGGAGGAACATCAATGACCCAAGGACCTGAGCTGCTGGCCCCGGCAGGAAGCTGGGAGGCTCTGGTGGCTGCCGTACAAAATGGTGCAGATGCAGTATATTTAGGTGGTAAATTGTTTAACGCCAGGCACTCTGCAAACAATTTTGATAATCAAGAAATGGCCCGGGCGGTGGAATATGCCCATGTTCGCGGGGTCAAAATCCATGTTACTGTAAATATTCTATTGGCCAACCACGAACTGGAGGAAGCCCTGGGCTTCCTTCATTTCCTGCATAATACGGGCGTGGATGCTGTCATCGTCCAAGATTTGGGCTTGGCCAGGCTGGCAAGGGAAGTCATACCCGAACTTTCCCTGCATTCCAGTACCCAAATGACCGTACATAATTTACCCGGGGTACAACTAATGCAGCAAAGCGGCTTTGACCGCATTGTTTTGGCCCGGGAAATGGAGTTAGAGGAAATTGCTAAGATAAAAAAAGAAACCGGAGCTGACCTGGAGGTTTTTGTCCACGGGGCCCTCTGTGTCTGCTACTCTGGTCAATGCTTAATGTCCAGTATGATTGGCGGTCGCAGCGGCAACCGTGGCAAATGTGCTCAACCCTGCAGGCTGCAATACCAGTTGGTAGATGAGCGGGGCAGGAACTTGGCAGACCCCTCTAAGATTGGAGAGTACCTGCTGAGTCCCCGGGATATCAATACCAGTGAATTGATTCCCCAGCTAATTGCCGCAGGCATTAATTCCTTTAAAATAGAAGGCCGTATGAAGCGCCCGGAATATGTGGCCACTGTGATCCGCACCTACCGCAACCTGATTGATCGTGCCCTTGAGGATGCAGACACTTATCAGATTAAGGAAAAAGAGGCCAGGGATTTGGCCCAGATCTTTAACCGTGACTTCAGTCCCGGCTACTTCTTAGGCAACCCGGGCATCGATTTAATGAGTTACAAACGTCCCAACAACCGCGGTGTACGTCTGGGGAGAGTCAAGGGTTTTAACAAGAAACACAACACAGTAGAAGTACTTTTAGAAGAACCCCTGCGCTTAGGGGATGGTGTGGAAGTATGGGTCACGGAGGGTGGCCGCAGCGGTGTGGAAGTAAATAATATTCTAGTTAACGGCAAACAGATTGAGGCTGCCCAGGCAGGTACCCTGGTGGGATTAGCGATACCGGGGAAGATACATATCGGTGATCGTGTTTTTAAAACCCATGACGCTGAGCTTATGGAAAGTGCCAGGGAGACCTTTACCTCCACGAGAGAAACACGAAAAATTCCCTTGCATTTTTCAATTAGAGCCAGGGTCAATGAACCCATGCACCTAAGTGTACTGGACAATCAAGGCTTTGCCTCGGAGGGCTACAGTGACGAAGCCTGTCAGGAGGCCATCAAACGTCCCTTGACCAGGGAGTTTTTGTTGGAGCAGCTTGACCGTTTAGGAAATACTCCCTTCGCCTTAGGGGAGCTAGAGGTAGATCTGGCGGAAAGCGTTATGCTGCCCATGCGTGAGATCAACGAACTGCGCCGCAGGGTATTAACGGATCTGGAACAAAAAAGAGCAAAGGCCCAGCGTCGTCCCGGTGTGGCAGAGCACCTCTTTCGGGAACGCCTGGGGGGCGCCCTGAAAGTTCTGAAACAAACAGAACCTCCGAAACCCAGTCCGCTGCTGGCTGTCAATGTTACGGATCTCACCTCGCTGGAAGCTGCTGTCAGCTATGGAGCGAATATCGTCTATTTTGGCGGGGAGAGCTATCGCTCCAAGGGTGTTATTACCGAAAGGGATATCAAGGCTGGTTTGGAATTTTGCCACAAAAATGGGGTAGCACTGTTCTTAAATTCTCCCCGTATCCTGCATGATCATGATTTAAAAAGGTTCACTGCCCTGCTGGAGCGAGTTTCGGAATTGCCCCTGGCTGGAATTTTGGTGGGTAATCTTGGTTTGTTAAAGATTATTAAAGAATATACCAACAAACCTGTGATCGGAGATTTTACGCTCAATGGCTTTAATTCAGCAGCGATCCATTACTACCGGGAACAAGGGGTTCAAAGGTTAACACTGTCTCCGGAGTTAACCATGAAACAGGTCCAGGAGATAGCTAAAACAACCCCTTTACCCCTGGAGGTTTTAGTACAGGGGGCTTTGCCCCTGATGAATACCCGTCACTGCCCAGTTGGCAGTGTATTAGGTGGCCTAACCTTGTCCAATAAATGTTCCGGTCCCTGTAATCGTCAGAGATGTGGTTTAAAGGATCGGCTGGGTTTAATATTTCCCCTGGAGGTAGATCCGTACTGCCGGATGCATCTGTTTAATGCCAAGGATTTGTGTGTCATTGAGGATGTATTTACTCTCCTGTCAGCGGGAGTGTCTGTGCTACGCATCGAGGCCAAGAAAGAAGATCACGGCTACGTGGCCAGAACGGTAAACCATTACCACAAGGCCATCGAGCGGTTTAAACATGGTCTGAAAGATGAACGCAAAGACAAGGAAGCGAAGGAAGATTTGGAGCATCTTAGTCAAGCGGGCATTACCAAAGGTCATTATTTTAGAGGAGTCATTTAATTAAGGAGTTTACTGGATGGAACGAACAATTAAGCGGTTGGAATTTAATAAGGTCCTAGAACGATTAGCTGCCCATGCCCAATCCGAACTTGGCAAACAGAAGGTTGAAGAATTAGTTCCCAGTACAAATATTTTGGATATTAAGCGTTGGCAGGCGGAAACCAGTGAAGGCCGAGAACTTTTAAGGCTAGAACCTCTGGCTGAGCTAAGCGGCTGGCATGATATTAGGCAAGCTTTAATCAGGGCTTCCCGCTTTGCTGTACTTTCAGCCGAGGAGTTATTTGCCGTGGGTGAGACTTTGGCAGCTTCACGGCATATTAAGAAGTTCTTTAGTGAGAGAATGGACATCTATCCTCTTTTGTCAGAGTTGGCAGAAGGCTTGACCAACCAAGCTCAACTGGAGAAGGATATTCTAACCTCCATATTACCAGGTGGGGAAATTGCGGATGATGCATCGCCGGAGTTATTGCAGCTTCGTCGTGGTATCCAACGCTCCCAAAACAAGGTCAGGGAACGGATGGAAAACCTTATTCGGGCCAGTGAAAATCAAAAATACCTGCAAGATCCCATTATCACCATCCGAGGTGATCGTTATGTGGTGCCGGTAAAGCAAGAATATCGCAATCAAATACCCGGCATTGTGCATGACCAATCCGCCAGTGGTGCGACCCTTTTTGTGGAGCCAATGGCGGTGGTAGAAGCCAACAACCAGGTGCGTCAGTTGATGGCTGCAGAAAAACAAGAAATACTTAGGATTTTAAGTCAGCTTTCCCAGGCTGTCAGTGCGGTGCATGAGGATATTTCCATTGCCTTAGGTGCCTTAGGGGAACTGGATTTTATCCTGGCTAAGGCCCGTTACAGCCTCAAACTAAATGCTTGGAGCCCCAAGATTGTGGATGGCACGGTTATTGATATCATCAAGGGTCGGCACCCTTTGCTGCCTGGTGATGCGGTACCGGCTACCATCTCTTTAGGGAAGCATTTTAAAACCCTGGTCATTACCGGACCGAATACCGGTGGTAAAACAGTGACGTTAAAGACCGTGGGTTTATTTACCCTCATGACCCAGGCTGGTCTGCATATACCGGCAGAGGCAGGTACTGAGATGGGTATTTTTAACCAGGTCTTTGCTGATATTGGGGATGAACAAAGTATCGAACAGTCCCTAAGTACTTTTTCCTCCCACATGACGAATCTAGTCCGGATTTTAGAGCAAGCCGGAGAGGGCTCGCTGGTGCTGATGGATGAGTTGGGTGCCGGCACGGATCCCACCGAAGGGGCGGCTCTGGCCAGGGCAATTTTGGAGGAACTGCATCGACGGGGTGCCTGTACCGTGGCCACCACTCATTATAGTGAACTGAAGAATTATGCCTATACAACCCCGGGGGTAGAAAATGCCAGCGTGGAATTTGATGTGGAAACCCTACGGCCCACCTACCGTTTATTGATTGGTCGTCCCGGCCGCAGCAATGCTTTTGAAATATCTGCCCGGCTGGGACTGAGGCAGGGGATTATTGAAAGTGCCAGAAATTTTCTCACCACGGAGCAGGTAGAGGTGGCTGAGTTAATCTCCAAGCTGGAAAAAACCCAACAGGTGGCTGAAAAGGAACGGGAAGAAGCCACTGCTTTGAGAAGGGAAAGCGAGCAACTTAAAGAGAGATACCGTGCCTTGGAGCAAGAACTGAGGGCAAAGAAAGAGACCATCCTGGAAAAGGCCCATGAAGAGGCCAGCCGCTTGGTTCGCCAGTCTCGGTTGGAGGCTGAAGAAACGGTGAAGGAGCTGAGGTCACGCTTAGCCGAGGCGGGGGCCAAGAACCGGGAAGAAGCAATCCACCAGGCCCGCAGTAAGCTGCAGCAGGTGACAAACAAAGTGGCGTCCAAGGCTCCGCAGCGTACCGGAAGCGGCGAGATACCCAAGGAGGTTAAACCAGGCGAGGAAGTCTTTCTGCCTAAGTACAACCAAAAGGCCTATGTGGTTGGTGTGTCTGGCAGCAATGTCCAGGTACAGGTGGGTATCATGAAGCTGGTTGTACCTCTTAGAGAATTGCGCAAGGTAAAGGAAGTTACCGTTACCTCCGGTCAAAGCAAAGTAGGCCAGGTATTGATGGATAAGGCCCAACATATTGGAACCAGCCTTGACCTCAGGGGCATGACTGCCGATGAAGCAATGTTGGATATTGAAAAATACCTGGACGACGCCTTCCTAGCCGGTCTAAGTTCCGTTATACTGATCCACGGCAAAGGAACCGGCGCCCTGCGGGCAGCCGTCCAAAGAGAATTAAAAAACCACCCCAGAGTTAAGTCCTTCCGACTTGGCGAAACCGGCGAAGGCGGTAGCGGTGCGACGGTGGTTACACTTAAATAAAAGGGACAAGGGACAAATGACCTGTCCCTTTGTTCTTTTATAAACAATACCTTGAATGTAGCTTACAAAAGAATGAAATTAGCGGGAAAATTATTTCAATACAAAGGCTTCTTACTATAATAGAAATTAAAACAAGATGCGGTTGGTTATCAGTCATCCCTTTTTAGTTTAGACCGGGAACCATATTCACAAAGGCTAACTGATGAAGGATAAAAAGCTGAAGGCGGATGGCTGGCGGCTGATCGCTAAAACAGGGGTGATGTGAGCGTGAATGAATTATTACTGGCCAGGTGGCAATTTGGTATAACAACAATTTACCACTTTCTATTTGTACCTTTGACTCTGGGACTTTCCGTGCTGGTGGCCATTATGCAAACCATGTATGTTCGCACGGGCGATGAAACCTATAAGAAGATGACAAAGTTTTGGGGGAAACTTTTTCTCATCAACTTTGCCATGGGTGTAGTCACAGGCATCGTTCAGGAATTTCATTTTGGTATGAACTGGTCAGAGTATTCTCGGTTTGTGGGTGATATTTTTGGTGCACCGTTGGCCATTGAGGCACTGTTAGCCTTCTTTCTGGAATCTACCTTTATCGGCATTTGGATTTTTGGCTGGGATAAGCTTCCTAAGAAACTTCATGCCCTAAGTATTTGGGTGGTGGCCATTGGCAGTAGTATATCGGCCCTGTGGATTTTAATTGCCAACTCCTTTATGCAGGCACCGGTGGGTTATGCCCTGCGTAATGGCAGAGCGGAGATGACCGATTTCTTGGCCTTAATTACCAATCCCCATATTTTTTACCAGTATCCTCATACTGTTTTAGGTGGCTATGTCACCGGAGCATTTTTTGTCATGGGGATCAGTGCCTATTATTTATTGAAGAAAAGGGATTTAGAGATTTTTCGCCGCTCTTTCAAAATTGGCTTAATATTTGGCCTGATCAGCGTGTTTTTGGTAACCACCGTCGGTCACATGCAGGGACAATATTTGGTCAAAACCCAACCCATGAAGATGGCCGCAGCAGAGGCCCACTGGGAAACCGCTGACCCGGCACCCTTCGTAGCGGTGGCGGTGGTGGATGAGAAAAACCAAACGAATTCCTTTGAAATCGCCGTTCCTAAAATGTTAAGTTTTATGTCTTATAATACCTTTAGCGGCGAGGTCAAGGGGTTAAAGGAATTGCAAGCAGAGGCAGAGGTTCAGTACGGACCGGGCAATTACATACCGCCGGTTACCCCCATCTTTTGGAGTTTTCGTATTATGGTTGGGGCTGGTACTCTGATGGTCTTTGTTGCCTTAGTAAGCTTATATTTCTGGCGGCGGGGAACCCTGGAGTCTAAACCAATGGTTTTAAAGGCACTGCTTTGGTCCATTCCCTTACCCTACCTGGCTAACTCCACCGGCTGGTATATGACCGAGGCAGGCCGTCAACCCTGGGTTGTCTATGGATTGCAAAAGGTAGAAAATGGAGTGTCATCATCCGTCTCTGCCGGGGAAATTCTCATCACCTTAATTGGTTTTACGTTAATTTATGGAGTCTTAGCCCTGGCGGCCCTGTATCTGATTGTGAAATTCATCAAGCAAGGACCTGAACAACCTGTTCAGACTAAATTAGATATAACCGATAAGGGGGTGTCCCTATGGACCTAAATATCCTATGGTTTATTCTAGTTACAGTCTTATTTATCGGTTTCTTCTTTCTAGAGGGCTTTGATTACGGGGTGGGCATCCTGTTACCCTTTCTAGGAAAGAACGATGACGAAAGACGAATTGTCATTAACAGCATCGGTCCGGTTTGGGATGGCAATGAAGTTTGGTTGCTTACAGCCGGCGGAGCTTCCTTTGCAGCCTTTCCCAACTGGTATGCTACTTTATTCAGTGGTTTTTATTTAGCCTTATTTTTAATTCTGGTAGCCCTGATTCTAAGGGGTGTGGCCTTTGAATTTCGCAGCAGCGACACCAATCCGGTCTGGCGAAAATTTTGGGATTGGATGATCTTTTTGGGCAGTATTGTTTCAGCACTGTTATGGGGCGTAGCGATTACTAATTTACTGCAGGGTGTTCCCATTGATGGTAAAATGCAGTATGTCGGTAGTTTCTTTGACTTACTCAGCCCCTACACCCTAGTGGGCGGGCTAACAACTTTGCTGATATTTACACTGCATGGTGCCCTTTTTCTCTCTCTTAAAACAAGTGGCCAGGTTCGGCAGCGGGCACATGCCGCAGCCGTTAAAGTAGGTCTATCCGCTATTCCTGTGCTATTGGGGCTGGCGGTCCTGACCCATTATAAAACCGATCTTTTTGCCAAGCCAGGTGCCAGCAGTGCATTCCTATTGTCGGCCCTATTTATGGTGGCGGCATTGCTGGTCCTGCGTAAAGGAAGAGAGGGTTGGGCCTTTATCTTTAACGGTTTGACCATTGTTTTCTTTACAATTTCAATGTTTTGGGGACTGTTTCCCAGGGTCATGGTTTCCAGTCTGGACCCGGCCTGGAGTCTAACCATTTATAATGCTTCCTCCAGCCCCTATACCTTAAAAATAATGGCGATCATCGCCCTCACCATGGTTCCCATTGTCTTAATCTACCAAGGCTGGACCTATTGGGTATTTCGGGAAAGAGTGACCAAGAGTCATTTGCATTATTAGCCGTCAGCCGAGAGGGCCATGGGTCTGGCATTAAAATCTAAAATAGCGAGAAAGGTCCGGCTTCCTGTCTTTGGACAGGAGGCCGGACCTTTTTCTAAGTTTTGAGAGATTAACCCGCATTATAAGGGAAACTTGCAGTTATTCTTCATCTTGTAAAGCGTCATAACCTTCCTCGCCTGTGCGTATTTTGATGACATTTTCTACATCGTAAATGAAGATTTTTCCGTCACCGACATGGCCTGTATATAGCGCCTCCTTGACCCTGTCGACAAAGGTTTCCGTTGGAATCTTGCACACGACGATGTCAACCTGTACCTTGGGTAAGAGTTTTGTTTTGACCGGTGCGCCGCGGTAGTATTCCGTGTGTCCCTTCTGCATGCCGCAACCGAGGACATTTGTCACCGTCAGGCCGGTAATGCCCATTTTTTCCAAGGAGGCTTGGAGCGTTGGGAATTGATACGGGTTTATGATAATTGTAACCTTCGTCATTTTCGCACCGGGGTGCGCTTTATTCACCACAGGGATAGCAACCTCCGGTGCAACCGGGGCGGACGCGGACACATGCGTTTTAACAGAAGAGATCGCAGCAAGACCATGTTCCGTTTCCAGAAGGGGTGTCGTAATGGCAAAATCAGAATACGCCGATTCTCCATGCTGTGTCACATCGAGTCCCTGCGCTTCTTCCTGTGCAGAAACTCGAAGTACTTTCAGCATCGCCTTAATCCCATATAATATAACGATTGTCCCTAGGGCGGCAACCGCTATCGATATCAGCATGGCTAACAACTGTGCCGCAATCAGCTTGGTTTCACCAAATATCAAACCGTTATCCACTAAGGCTGCATTCACTTTTTCGCTTGCAAATAATCCGGTTGCAATGCCGCCCCAGATACCACCGATCCCATGGCATCCGAAGGCATCCAATGAATCGTCATAGCCAAGCTTGGGTTTTATGAAATTCATTGAAAAGAAGCATAAGGGGCTTGCAATCGCTCCGATGATGAAGGAAGCCCAAATCGGTACGAAGCCTGCACCCGGCGTAATTGCTACTAAACCTACAATAGCGCCGGTTGCCGCTCCCAGCAAACTCGGTTTGTCGCTTTTGATTTTTTCAATCAACATCCATGAGAGCAATGCCGCCGCGGCTGAAGTATTTGTTGTAATCAGAGCATGTACTGCCAGTTCGCCGCTTCCCAGTGCGCTGCCGGCATTAAAGCCGAACCAGCCGATCCAGAGGATGGAAGCGCCGATAAATACCAATGGTATATTATTAGGCCCGCCGGATGTTATGCCATAACTGTTTCTCTTCCCAAGGAGCATGGCCGCCACAAGTCCAGATACACCGGAACTGATGTGAACAACATTTCCTCCCGCAAAATCAATAGCGCCCAGACCCTTGATAAAGCCGCCAACGCCCCAGACCATATGAGCCAGAGGATAGTATACAAGGATGAGCCATAGGCCAATAAAAGAGAATAATGCTGAAAATTTCATTCTTTCCACCAACGATCCTGTAATGATTGCTGCTGTGATAATGGAAAACATCATTTGAAAAGCAGCAAAAAGAGTATGCGGGATGGTTTCTGCATAATCTGGGTTTGGCGCACTGGTAATCCCATGAAAGAAGGCCCAGTTCAAATCGCCGATCAAGCCGCCCGTATCCTTTCCGAATGAAAGGGAATACCCAATGGCCACCCAAAGAACGGATGCCAGGCCGCAAATGAAGAAAGAGGACATAATCGTGTTTAAAACATTTTTGCGCTTGACCATTCCACCATAAAACAGTGCCAGACCGGGTGTCATAAAAAATACCAGTACCGTTGAAATGAGGATAAAAGTGATATCCCCTGTGTTCATGTCTCCCATCATCAATCCCTCCATTAAATTGAGCATAAAAGAATGGGCGTGCATTTTATTCCGACATTCTCAGATGCCTGCGAATAAAACACACGCCCTTGTGCATCGTAAAACGATTGCGAGTAAAAATCAGTTTACGCTGTAAAGTATATCCGCATAGGTCGGGAACGGCCAATGCTTTTTGGCAATCAGCGTTTCCAGCTCGTCGACCACCAACCGCAGCTCCGACATGGCTCCAAATACGCTGCCCCGGTAGAATTTCGCAAGGTTCAGCGCATCGCTTTCGGATTTTGTTTCCAACGCGGCGGTTTCCAGAAGCTCCAGCTTTTTAAGCAGACAGAGGGACAGCGTGGAAATCTTGCCGAGCAGGTGTTCCTCCAAGGTGCAGTCATATGCGCCGCACGCTTTCTTATGGCAAAGAAGCTGTGCCAGTTCAGCCTGATAGCCGACACAGGCAGGGATAATCTCCTTTTTCACCATGTCGGCCATGGCCAGCGCTTCGATGTGCAGTGTTTTGCAGTAGCCCTCCAGCAGAATCTCATACCGCGCATGGATTTCGGTTTCAGTAAAGACCTGATGGCGGGTGAAAACCTCCACGCTCTTTGGTGCTGTGAAAGCCGGCAACGCCTCTACGGTGGTTTTCAGGTTGGACAAGCCGCGTCTCGCCGCTTCTTGTACCCATTCAGCAGCGTAGTTGTTGCCGTTGAAGATGATGCGCTTGTGTTCCCGGATGGTCTGCTGAATCAGTGTGGTAAGCTCCTCTTTGAAATTCTCCGCCCTTTCCAGGTTATCCGCAAATTTCCGCAGCACCTCGGCTACGGCGGTATTGAGTACAATGTTCGGCCCGGCAATGGAAAAGGTGGAGCCCAGCATACGGAACTCAAATTTGTTGCCGGTAAAAGCAAAGGGTGAAGTGCGGTTGCGGTCGGTGGTGTCCTTCGGGAAGTGGGGCAGCACGGTTGCGCCGATTTCCATCTCCAGCTTCTGTCTGCCTTGATAAGCTGCGCCGGTTTCAATCGCTTCCAGAATCTCGGTTAGCTCGTCGCCTAAGAAAACGGATACGATAGCGGGCGGCGCTTCATTGGCACCCAGCCGATGGTCATTTCCGGCACCGGCCACCGATACCCGCAGCAAATCCTGATATTCGTCCACTGCCTTAACGATCGCAACGAGGAAGAGCAAAAACTGTGCGTTCTCATAGGGTGTTTCACCCGGTTCCAGTAAGTTTGTGCCTGCATCGGTGGAGATTGACCAGTTGTTGTGTTTGCCGCTGCCATTGACCCCGGCAAAGGGCTTCTCATGGAGCAGGCAGGCAAGGCCGTGCTGGTTGGCGATGCTTTTCAAGAGTTCCATGGTTAACTGGTTGTGGTCGGTAGCGATGTTGGTGGTGCTGAAAACCGGAGCCAGTTCATGCTGGGCCGGGGCCACTTCGTTGTGCTTGGTCTTGGCCAACACCCCCAGCTGCCATAGTTCCTCCTCCAGATGCCGCATAAAGGCGGCTACCCGGGGCTTGAGACTGCCGAAATAGTGGTCCTCCAGCTCCTGACCCTTGGGGGGCCTTGCGCCGAACAGGGTTCGACCGGTGTACACCAAATCGGAGCGCTTTAAGTAAACCTCTTTATCAATGAGGAAGTATTCCTGCTCCGGGCCAACCGTTGTAATCACCCGCCGCACCTCTGTGTTGCCAAACAGCCGAAGAATACGCAGTGCCTGCTTGTCGAGGGCCTCCATAGAGCGAAGCAGCGGTGTTTTTTTGTCCAGGGCCTCGCCGCTGTAGGAGCAGAAGGCGGTAGGGATGCAGAGTGTCCCGTCTTTGATAAAGGCGTAGGAGGTGGTGTCCCAAACGGTATAGCCTCTGGCCTCAAAGGTTGCGCGCAAGCCACCCGAGGGGAAGCTGGAAGCGTCCGGTTCGCCGCGTACAAGCTCCTTGCCCGAAAATTCCATGATCACCCGCCCATCCTTCGCAGGGGTGATAAAGCTGTCATGTTTTTCGGCCGTGATGCCGGTCATGGGCTGGAACCAATGGGTGAAATGGGTGGCACCCTTTTCCACAGCCCAATTCTTCATAGCGTTGGCCACCACATTGGCGATATCCAGCTCCAAATGAGTACCTTGGGCAATGGTCTTTTTTAATGCCTTGTAGGTATCCTTGGGTAATCTGGACTGCATGACCGTGTCGTTAAACACCATACTGCCAAACAGATTCGGAATGTCCTTCACAACAATTCCCCCTTACAATCATTCAATCCCGGCGGTCTTACATCCGACAGCCAATATCATTTTTGAAACAAAAAAAACAAAGGCGCCGGGGACCTTTCGTCCCCAACGCCTTTGTTGGTTGTGCTTATGATATTCGCCTGAGAGCAGTTTGTCAATAACATTTTCGAAAATTTGCGGGAAGCCGATTTCCCGCCTGCAATAAACCCCGTTTTTATCCGACAATTCTATGGAATAGGGTTTGGGCTGGATGCAAAAATAAACTTTAAAACAGGTATTGACAGAGGGGTGATTTAGTTGTACGCTGTTTACTGAACAAAGGCGTTCATTGGATCATGCGTTAAGCAGATAAAAAACTGGGTCGCTCCGGTTTTGACTGCTTGCATGATGTAATGAGCGCCTTTTTGTATGTTTTAGGGGGTCTTAGTTTGAAAGAAGGTCAAGTGAGAATACCGTCCGGCTGTGCCATATCCGGGCTGATTGATAAAACCGGCAAGCGTATGAGCGGCGAGGCGATTATTCGGTCCATTTCGGTTATGCGTGACCGCAGCAACGGCTTGGGTGGCGGCTTTGCGGCTTACGGCATCTACCCTGAATACAAGGATTATTATGCGTTGCATATTTTTTACGAGCATACCGCAGCTAAAAAAAGCTGTGAGGAATTTTTAGAGCGGCATTTTGATATCATCAACCTGTCCAAAATCCCCACGAGAAGAATGAAGGAAATCACGGATGAACCGCTCATCTGGCGCTATTTTGTAACGCCGCTGCCCACAAAACTGGCCGAAAGCCAGCTTGACGAGCGGGAGTTTGTGGCCCGGTGCGTGTTCCGGGTCAACACAACAATTAACGGAGCGTATATCTTTTCCGGCGGCAAGAACATGGGCGTATTCAAAGGGGTGGGGTACCCCGAGGATGTGGGCAGGTTCTATCGTCTGGAGGAATACGAGGGCTACTGCTTTACGGCGCACGGCCGTTATCCCACCAACACGCCGGGCTGGTGGGGCGGTGCGCACCCCTTTGCGTTGCTGGATTATGCGGTGGTGCATAACGGCGAGATTTCCTCTTACGATGCCAACCGCCGCGCCATTGAAATGTACGGCTACAAATGCACGTTGCAAACTGACACCGAGGTTATTACCTATATCGTGGACTATCTGCACCGGAGGAAAGGCCTTGCCTTTGACGAGATTGCCTCGGTGATCGCCGCACCCTTCTGGCAGACCATCGAAGCGATGCCGCCGGAGGAGCGGGAAACCAGCGAATATCTGCGCAATGTCTTTGCGGCGCAACTGATTACCGGCCCATTCTCCATCCTTGTGGGCTTCGAAGGCGGCCTAATGGCGCTGAACGACCGCCTCAAGCTGCGCAGTATGGTGGTTGGTGAAAAGGACGACATCGTCTACGTCGCAAGCGAGGAAGCGGCGATCCGCATGATCGAACCAAATTTGGCGAAGGTATGGTCGCCGGGCGGCGGTCAACCTGTGCTTGTTCGTGTGAAGGGAGGTGAGCGGTAATGGCGATTAACTTTCTCTATCCAGATTACGAAGTGGTTCGGGATTTCGAGCGGTGCATGGTGTGCCGAGTCTGTGAGCGCCAGTGTGCCAATGGGGCACATACCTTTTTGCCGGAGGCAAACAAAATGGCCTGTGACGATGCCAAATGTGTCAACTGCCATCGCTGCGTGTCCCTCTGTCCCACCCGGGCACTCAAAATTGTAAAAAGCGATCACACCTATAAGGAAAATGCCAACTGGAGCGGCAAGACGATCAAGGAGCTTTACCGTCAGGCGGGCAGCGGGGGTGTGCTGCTTTCCAGCATGGGCAATCCGGAAAATTACCCGGTTTATTTTGATAAAATCCTGCTCAACGCCTCACAGGTGACCAATCCCTCCATCGACCCGCTGCGTGAGCCGATGGAAACCAAGGTATTCCTTGGCGCAAAGCCGCAACAGATTCAGCGGGACCCCAAGGGCCGGATTGTGAACAACCTTGCCCCTCATCTCACCCTTTCGATGCCGGTGATGTTTTCCGCTATGAGTTACGGTTCGATCAGCTATAACGCCCATGAAAGTCTGGCGAGGGCGGCGGAGCAACTCGGTATCCTTTACAACACTGGCGAGGGCGGACTGCATGAGGATTTTTACCGTTTTGGCAATAATACCATTGTGCAGGTTGCGTCGGGACGTTTTGGCGTTCACCCCGATTACCTAAACAGCGGCGCAGCCATCGAGATCAAGATGGGGCAGGGGGCGAAGCCGGGGATCGGCGGACATCTGCCGGGGAGCAAGATTGTGGGCGACGTATCCCGCACCCGCATGATCCCCGAGGGCGGCGACGCAATTTCTCCCGCACCCCACCACGACATCTACTCCATTGAGGATTTACGCCAACTGGTGTTTTCACTCAAGGAAGTGACCAACTATCAAAAGCCGGTAATCGTCAAGATTGCGGCGGTGCATAATGTATCGGCCATCGCCAGCGGCATCGCCAGAAGCGGTGCCGACATCATCGCCATTGACGGCTTTCGCGGCGGTACGGGAGCCGCACCTACGCGCATCCGGGACCATGTAGGTATCCCCATCGAACTGGCGCTGGCCAGCGTTGACAAGCGTCTGCGCGACGAGGGCATTCGGGACCATGTGTCGCTGGTGGTGGGCGGCAGTATCCGCAGCAGCGCCGACATTGTAAAGGCGATTGCCCTGGGTGCGGACGCCGTTTATATCGCAACGGCGGCGCTTTTAGCCCTCGGCTGTCATCTGTGCCGGAGCTGTCATACGGGTAAGTGCAACTGGGGCATTGCCACCCAGGTGCCGGAGTTGGTCAAACGGCTGAATCCGCAAGCCGGATCTAAGCGCCTGGTAAATCTCCTGACCGCCTGGCGGCACGAAATCAAGGAGATGATGGGCGGCATGGGAATTAATTCCATCGAGAGCTTGCGGGGCAATCGGCTCATGCTGCGCGGGGTGGGACTGACCGAAAAGGAGCTCAAACTATTGGGCATCAAGTATGCGGGAGAGTAGAGGTGTAGGCGTATGGATATATCCGCTGCAAACATGGATTTCAAGCAACTGAACGAGCAAATCAAAACTGCCGCCGCCAACGTTTGTATCAGCCATTGCTGCGGGCAGCGTTTTATCGGCAGAGGCTTTAAGGATAAGACCATTATCCTTCACGGTACGCCGGGCAATGCCTTGGGGGCCTATCTGGACGGAGCCACCATTGAGGTGCGGGGTAACGCCCAGGATGCGGTGGGTGATACGATGAACAATGGTAAAATCATTGTCCACGGCAACGCCGGGGACGCCTTAGGATATGCGATGCGGGGCGGCAGTATCTTTGTTCGGGACGATGCCGGATATCGCACCGGCATCCATATGAAGCAGTATCAGGACAGAAAGCCGGTCATCGTAGTGGGCGGCAAAGTCGGCAGCTTTCTCGGCGAGTATCTGGCGGGAGGTTTGATTGTGGTGCTGGGGATCGGCACGGAGGACATCCCTGTGGGCAACTTCACCGGCACGGGTATGCATGGAGGGCGCATTTTCATCCGCACAAATAAGGAACTTACCGGATTACCGGTGCAGGTTACAGCTGAAATCGCCGGGCCGGAGGAGATGAGCGAAATCCTGCCGCTGCTGTCTGAGTTTTGCTCTCTTTTTGGCGTGGCTGCCGATGACCTGATAAAAGATAGCTATTATGTTTTAAAACCAAACGCAAAAAATCCGTATCAGCAGCTTTATACCGCAAATTAAAGGAGGGGAAACAACGTGAATGCTACCGCGGGTGAGGTATTGCAGTTTGTCAAAGAAAATGACGTAAAATTTATTCGGCTGTCCTTCTGCGATCCCTTTGGAACACAAAAAAACATTGCGATTATGCCGGGTCAATTGCCGGGTGCCTTTGAACATGGCATATCCTTTGACGCACATGCGATCAAGGGCTTTAGAGATGTGACAAAATCCGATCTGCTCCTGTTCCCCGACCCGGCCACCCTTACGGTGCTGCCATGGCGACCGGGCCCCGGCCGAGTTGTGCGCTTTTATTGCGACATTAAAAACCCGGACGGCTCTGACTTTAACCACGACAGCCGCTATCTGCTGAAAAGAGTGATCCAGCGGTACGAGCGGTTAGGTTATGTCTGTAAGATCGGTGCAGAGTGCGAATTCTATCTCTTTAAGACCGATGATAACGGTGACCCCACCGAGATCACGCTGGATAAGGGCGGCTACCTTGACATCGCTCCCCTTGATAAAGGTGAAAATATCCGGCGCGAGATTTGCCTGTGCCTTGAGGAAATGGGTATGGTTCCCGAAGCATCCCATCACGAGCAGGGTCCGGGACAAAATGAAATCGACTTCAAATTCAGTGATGCCCTTACAGCGGCGGATAATTTGCTGATCTTTAAATCGGTGGTAAAAGCAATTGCCGCACGAAACGGTCTGTTTGCTTCCTTTATGCCCAAACCTTTGCCGCAATCAGCCGGCAGCGGACTGCATGTCAACCTCTCCATCGCACAAAATGGGCTGAACCTGTTCAAAAATACGGCCCAAGGTCACTCCAACATTGCCGAGAGTTTTATGGCGGGTGTTTTGGCAAAAACGCCGGAAATCACCTTGTTTCTCAACCCACTCTGCAATTCCTACGAGCGGTTCGGCAGCTTTGAAGCACCCAAATATGTTTCGTGGTCGCATCAAAACCGCTCGCAGCTTGTACGGATTCCCGCAGCTACGGGAGAACGTATGCGCATGGAACTGCGATCGCCCGACCCCGCCGTCAACCCGTATCTCGCCTTCGCTTTGATTATGGCAGCGGGCCTGGCGGGCATTGAAGCAAGCCTTGCATTACCGCCGGCTGTTGATGTCGACCTGTATACAGCGGCTGAGAGCATTACGAAAAACATGGCCCTGCTCCCGGACAGCCTGGAAAAAGCCATTGCCCTTGCGGAAAGCAGCAGCCTGGTTCGGGAAGTCGTCGGTGAGACGCTGCTCGGTGAATATCTTGCCTTTAAGAAGGCAGAGGCCGCTGCGTTTGCTCGGGAAGCCAATAAGGAGGCATTTTACCGGGATCGATATTTCAACGTTATATAGCGGTCCAATCCGATCAAGAAAGGCGGTGGCTCAATGGATAACGCTCTAATTGTTTCTTCCTCTGAAAAAAGCATCACCTTTTTCACGGAAATGTTACGCGCCGCCTCCATTGGGCAGATTGTGGTTCTGGGAACCTGCGGCGAAGCAAGGCGGCTTCTTTTGGAGCGGGATTTTGATTTGGTGCTGATTAACGCGCCGCTTCGCGACGAATCGGGAGAGAGCCTTGCCGGACATATTGCGTCCAAAGGTGTCAGCCAGGTGATTCTCGTGGTGAAAAGTGAATTCTTCGAAGAGGTATCTGCGCTCACCGAGCAGACAGGGGTTCTAACCGTTGCCAAGCCGATGAACAGAACATTGTTTTGGGCGGCTCTTAGGCTGGCCAAATCAGTGGGTTTGAGATTGAAATCCATGCAGTCTGAGAACAGCAAGCTGAAGCAGAAAATTGAGGATATACGCATTGTCGATCGCGCCAAGTGTATTCTGATTTCGCATCTCAGCATGAGCGAGCAGGAAGCCCATCGCTATATTGAAAAGCAGGCCATGGATATGCGTACCACCAGGAGAGCGGTGGCGGAAGGGATCCTCAAAACATACGAAAATTAGCGAAAAACCGCAGGGGGAAGGCACCGTTTTGGGGTTAGTGCCCCGGGGAAGCAGCGGAATTTGAAGGAGAAAACAAAATGAGCGGAATTTACTTAATTTTAGAAAACGGCACAGTCTTTGCCGGGGAGAGCTTCGGCGCAGAGGGCGAAGTGACGGGTGAAATTGTTTTTACTACCGGCATGACCGGCTATTTGGAAACCCTTACCGATCCAAGCTACCATGGCCAAATTGTCCTCCAGACCTTTCCCCTCATTGGGAATTACGGTGTCATCCCCTCTGATTTTGAAAGCGTCTCTGGCGGCCCAAAGGCCTATATCGTAAAAACGCCGTGCCAAGTTCCCTCCAATTTCCGCAGCGAGGGCAATCTTGGCACTTTTTTAAAGGACAAAGGGATCGTCGGGCTTTACGGCATCGACACCAGGGCACTCACCAGGATCATCCGGGAGCAGGGCGTGATGAATGGCAAAATCACCGCCGCTCCGCCCGGCGAGATTCCGCCGGAGGAAATACGCGCCTACAAAATCCAGAATGCTGTGCCAAGTGTTTCCTGCACAGTGCCGGCACTTTACAAGGCGGACCAAACAAAATATACGGTTGCTTTGTTTGATTTCGGATTCAAGGAGAACATCAAGCGGGAGCTTCTAAAACGCAACTGTACTGTGTGGGTTCTCCCCTATCATACACCGCCCGAGGAGGTAATCCGGCTGGCCCCGGATGGGATCATACTTAGCAACGGTCCCGGCGACCCTGCCGAAAACATCGCCATACTTGAAAACCTAAAGGTGCTGCTGCAGACGGGTATTCCCATTTTTGGCATCTGTCTCGGTCATCAGCTGCTTGCCCTAGCCAGCGGTTTTCAGACCTATAAGTTGAAATACGGACATCGCGGAGCCAACCAGCCGGTGAAGAATCTGAAAACGGGGCGGATTTACATCAGCAGCCAAAACCACGGCTACGCTGTCAGCCGAGAGAGTGTTGACACAGGCGTTGCCGAGCCGTGGTTTGTCAATGTCAACGACCGAACCTGCGAGGGGTTATGGTATCAGCAGATTCCGGCATTCTCGGTGCAGTTCCATCCCGAGGGGTGCGGGGGGCCGCAGGACACGGTCTTCCTGTTTGATTTATTCATAGAAAAGTTGGAGGGCAAAAAATATGCCGCTGGATAAAAGCATCAACAAGGTTTTGGTAATCGGCTCAGGGCCGATTGTTATTGGGCAGGCGGCAGAATTTGATTATGCAGGTACCCAGGCTTGCCGTGTTTTGCGGGAAGACGGTATTGAAATCGTACTGGTCAATTCCAACCCCGCCACCATTATGACCGATAAAAACATCGCTGACAAAATCTATATTGAGCCTCTGACCCTGACCACCCTCAAGCGCATCATCGAAAAGGAACGTCCCGACAGCATTTTATCGGGTCTGGGCGGCCAGACGGGCTTAACCCTCTGTATGCAGCTTGCCCGGGACGGTTTTCTCGACAAAATGAAGATGCGGCTGCTCGGCAGCTCGCCGGAAACCATCGACAAAGCGGAGGATCGTCAGGTTTTCAAGGAAACGATGCAGAAAATCGGGCAACCGGTGGTGCCCTCCGTCATCGCCACCGAGCTTGGTACGGCCCTTGCCTTTGCGGATGAAATCGGCTATCCGGTCATTGTGCGCCCCGCCTTTACTTTAGGGGGGAGCGGCGGCGGAATTGCCCAGACAAGGGCGGAGCTGGCGGAAATTGCCGGGGGCGGGTTGGCTCTGTCGCCCATCCGTCAGATACTGGTGGAAAAATCCATTGCCGGCTGGAAGGAAATCGAGTTTGAGGTCATGCGGGACAAAGCGGGCAATGCCATTACCGTCTGCTCCATGGAGAACTTTGATCCGGTGGGGGTCCATACCGGCGACAGCATCGTCATTGCGCCCGCCGTCACGCTGGCCGACAGAGAGTATCAAATGCTGCGCACGGCGGCGCTGGAGATCATTCAGGCGCTCGGCGTGGAGGGAGGCTGCAACTGCCAGTTTGCGCTGCACCCGCACAGCTTTGAGTATGCCGTCATTGAGGTCAATCCGCGGGTATCCCGTTCCTCGGCACTGGCCAGCAAGGCGACAGGCTACCCCATCGCCAAGGTGGCAACCAAAATCGCCATCGGCTATCGGCTGGACGAGATCATCAATGCCGTTACCGGCAACACCTTCGCCGCCTTCGAGCCGACCTTGGACTATGTGGCGGTTAAGCTCCCCAGATGGCCCTTTGATAAATTTGTCTACGCCAAAAAGGACTTGGGCACCCAGATGAAGGCCACCGGTGAGGTAATGGCCATGGCCGATACCTTTGAGGAAGCACTGCTCAAAGCGGTGCGCGGTGCAGAGCTTGGACTGAACAACTTGGAACTGCCTCGACTGGCGGGAAAGACCGACAAGGAGATCGGGGAACTCCTGCATCGGGTCACCGATCAGCGGCTGTTTGTGTTGTATGAGGCTCTTCGGCGGGGAATCGGCATAGACGAGGTGCATTTGATTACCAAAGTAGACCGCTGGTTCTTGCACGGACTGAAAAACATTGTGGAAATGGATGCTCCGTCCAAACCGCTCAGCTATAAAATGGTGGATACCTGCGGCGGCGAATTTGCCGCTAAAACGCCCTATTTCTATTCTGTTCAAAAGGCTGCGGAGAACGAGGCACTGCCCTTTATCAATCGGTCGGCAAGGCCCCGGGTCGTGGTACTGGGCAGCGGTCCCATCCGCATTGGACAAGGCATCGAATTTGACTATGCCTGTGTCCATTGTGTGTGGACGCTGAAAAAGCTGGGCTATGAGGTTGTTGTCATCAACAACAACCCCGAGACGGTGTCCACCGACTTTGACACCGGCGACCGGCTTTATTTTGAACCTCTGTGCATTGAGGATGTGATGAACATCATCCAAATCGAAAGGCCGGTGGGTGTGGTGGTGGCATTTGGCGGCGGTACGGCCATCAAGCTGACCAAAAGGCTGCACCAGTGCGGTGTCCCCATCATCGGCACCTCCGCCGACAGCATCGACCTTTGCGAAGATCGGGGGCGGTTTGACGCACTGCTGGAGGAACTTGCGATACCCCGTCCCCGGGGGTTTGGCGTGACCAGCGAAGCGGCGGCCCTGGAGGCTGCGGCGAGGCTGGGCTTCCCCGTGCTGTTGCGCCCGTCTTATGTGCTGGGCGGGCAGAACATGATCATCGCCTTTGAGCCTGCCGACATTCGGGAATACATGGCGATCATCCTGCGGCAACAGCAGGAAAACCCCGTGCTGATTGACAAATACCTGTCGGGCAGGGAGATTGAGGTGGATGCCATCTGCGACGGTGTGGATGTCCTCATCCCCGGCATCATGGAGCATATCGAGCGCACCGGCATCCATTCCGGGGACAGCATTGCCGTTTACCCAGCTTTGCATATTGAGGATGAACTGGCCGGACGGATTTTCCAGGTGACCCAAAAGCTCTGCTTGGCGCTGCGAGTAAAGGGGCTGGTCAACATCCAGTATGTGCTGTATCAGGACGAAATCCATGTGATTGAGGTAAACCCGAGGGCTTCGCGGACGGTGCCTTATATCAGCAAGGTGACCGGCGTGCCCATGTGTGAACTGGCTATCCGCGTCAGCTTGGGCGAAACCTTGGCCGCCCTGGGATATTCGTCCGGGATTGCGAAAATCCCGCCCTATGTCGCGGTGAAGGTGCCGGTGTTCTCCTTTGAAAAGCTCACCGATGTGGATACCCAGTTGGGTCCGGAGATGAAATCCACAGGCGAGGTGCTGGGTCTGGGCAAAAACTTGAAGGAAGCACTGTACAAAGGACTGTTGGCGGCGGGCTACCGGTTGGAAAAGCGCGGCGGTGTGCTGATTACCGTGCGGGATAGTGACAAGCCGGAAATCGCCGTGCTTGCTGAAAAACTGTGTGCAGGCGGCTTTACGCTCTACGCCACCGAAGGCACGGCGCGGTATCTGAGCGGCCATGGCTTGGCCGTCCAAAGGGTCGGGAAAATCCACGAGGGTGTTCCGAACAACACGGCGGCGCTGTTGGAGAGCGGCAAGGTCAGCTATGTCATTTCCACTTCCGCAAAGGGCAGAAACCCGGCCGACGACGATGTGAAAATCCGCCGCAAGGCGTGTGCCCTGGGCATTCCGTGCCTAACCTCCGTAGATACGGCGGGCGCGCTGGCCGACAGCTTGCTTTCCGGGTACAGCGAAATCAATACCGAATTGATCGACATTAACCGGCTGAGGAGTGAGCGTATGGAACTGAAATTCACCAAAATGCAGGGCTGCGGCAACGACTATATTTATATCAACTGCTTTGACCAGGCCGCCACCGGCGGCGTGGCTATTAATTCGCCGGAATCGCTGTCGGTGCTGCTTTCCGACCGACACTTTGGCGTGGGAGGTGACGGCATCGTGCTGATGCTGCCTTCCGACGTGGCCGACGCGAAGATGCGCATGTTCAATCTAGACGGCAGCGAAGGTAAAATGTGTGGCAATGCGATCCGCTGCATGGCCAAGTACCTGTACGATAATGCCCAGGTCCGCAAGCCGGAGATGACGATTGAAACCCTCTCCGGTGTCAAACACCTGACCCTTTACACCAAAAACGGCTTTGTATCCTCAGTGCGGGTGGATATGGGCAAGGCGGAACTGAACCCCGCAAAAATCCCCGTGAAGCTTCCCGGTGACCGCATCGTGGCGACGGAAGCGGCAATCGACGGCAGGAAATACGCCATCACCTGTATCTCCATGGGCAATCCGCATTGTGTTGTGTTTTGCGAGGCTGTGGATGGCTTGCGGCTTTCCCAAATCGGCCCGCTGTTTGAGACGGCCCCCCTCTTCCCTGACCGGGTGAATACCGAATTTGTGGAGGTGATTGATCGAAATCACCTCAAAATGCGGGTATGGGAGCGCGGCAGCGGCGAAACTCTGGCCTGCGGCACCGGCGCCTGTGCGTCGACCGTGGCGGCGGTGCTGAACGGGCATTGCGACAAAGACACCGACATCATCGTACGACTGCTCGGCGGAGAGCTTACCGTGCGCTACACAGATGATGCGGTGTTGATGACCGGCGAATGCAAAAAAGTGTTTGATGGGACGGTAGAAATATAAGCGAAATAAGGAGGGTGATTATGAACATCAATCAAAATTACCTAAATTTAGAGGACAGTTATCTGTTTTCGCTGGTCGCTAAAAAGGTGAATGAATATAAGGCGCAGCACCCCGAAAAGGAAGTCATCCGCTTGGGTATCGGCGACGTGACACGCCCCCTGGTGCCGGCGGTGGTGGCGGCCATGGGCACCGCCGTGCTGGAGATGGGGGATGCCGCCACTTTTCGCGGCTACGGCGAGGAACAGGGCTGCGCCTTTTTGCGGCAGGCTCTTTGCGGATATTACGCAGGAAAAGGCGTGGCTCTTGCCGACAGCGAGGTCTTTATCAGCGATGGTGCCAAGAGCGACCTTGGCAATATCTTGGACATTTTCGGCACGGATAACACCGTGCTGATCCCCGATCCAGTGTATCCGGTCTATGTGGATACCAACAGGATGGCCGGGCGGCAGATTGTTTTTGTCAACGGAAACACGGAAAACCACTTCCTGCCTATGCCTGATCGCCAAGTAAAGGCAGATATTATCTATCTCTGCTCCCCGAACAATCCCACCGGCGCGGTTTACAGCAAGGAGCAGTTGGCAAACTGGGTGACCTATGCCCTGGAGCAAAATGCGGTCATTCTGTTTGACAGTGCCTACGAAATCTTTGTGCAAGATGAAAAATTGCCCACCAGCATCTATCAGATTGAAGGGGCAAAGAAGTGCGCCATTGAATTTTGCTCCCTTTCCAAGACAGCGGGCTTTACCGGGGTGCGGTGCGGCTATACCGTGGTGCCTCACGACTTGGTTCGCCATAACACGTCCTTGAACAAGCTATGGCTGCGGCGGCAGACCACCAAATTCAACGGCGTGCCCTATATTGTGCAGCGGGGTGCGGCGGCGGTTTTTTCCAGTGAAGGATTTGCGCAAATCAAAGAAAACATCGCCTATTATTTGCACAACGCCCAGCTGATTGCCGACACACTCCGCAAACTTGATATTTGGTTTGTCGGAGGAGAAAACTCGCCCTATATTTGGCTAAAATGTCCGAGCGGCTTGTCATCGTGGGATTTCTTTGACCATCTTCTGACCAATGCGGGTATCGTGGGCACACCGGGGGTCGGGTTTGGCGCACAGGGCGAAGGTTTTTTCCGGCTCACTGCCTTTGGCGATAGAGAGAATGTTCAAAAAGCGATGACAAAGCTGTGCAGCCTATCATAGGAGTCCCCTCTTGACCAAACAGGCGCGTTGGGGAGCCTGAAAAATAAGCAAAACAGGGCCTTTCGGTCTTGCAAAACACGCTGTTCCAAGGTAACATGACAGCGGAGGGAGCATTGCCCGCCCGCCTATAAAAGGTTTTAGCTTATAGCACACGGCACTTGGCTGATGGCTGGTTAAGAGGTGTAGAAGGCCCATGATTGACAAAAGACTTTTAAAAGAGGCCAGCAAAACCCGCTTTTATCTAGTACTGACCATCGGGTTAGGGATGGTTACTGGTTTAATCGTGGTTTGGCAAGCGAAGGTGCTGGCCAGTATCGTTAGTCAAGTATTTATTAATCAATATCAGCTGGCCCAAGTACAAACCTTACTGATCATTTTGTTGGGCTTAATTTTTATCAGAGCATTGCTGGCTTGGTATAGCGAAATCAATGCCCACCGGGTGGCTGCCAGGATCAAAGCTGAGTTGCGCCAGCGGCTGCTGGAACAGCTTTTTCAGCTTGGTCCGGTCCAGGTCAGGGGAGAAAGAACCGGCGAATTAACGAATCTACTGGTGGAAGGTATTGAAGCACTGGAAGACTACTTTGCCGGCTATATACCTCAACTGGCGCTGGCCGTGGCAGTGCCCCTGACGGTGCTGCTATTTGTGTTGCCCATTGATCGAACTTCCGGTTTAATCCTTCTTCTGACTGCCCCTTTAATACCTTTGTTTATGATCTTGATTGGCCAATGGGCCGATCATTTAACGAAACGCCAATGGCATGTTTTAAGCCGCATGAGTGCACACTTTTTGGATGTTTTGCAGGGTTTGACCACATTGAAACTTTTTGGCCGGAGCAAAGATCAAATCCAAGTTATTGGCAGGATCAGTGCGGAGTTTCGCCAGACCACCATGGGAGTACTGAGGGTGGCCTTCCTTTCTGCTTTGGTGTTGGAGTTACTGGCCACCATCAGTACCGCCTTGGTGGCAGTTGGGCTGGGATTAAATCTGATCTATGATCGTATTACCTTTGAAAAGGCCTTTTTTCTATTATTACTGGCCCCTGAATTTTATTGGCCCTTACGGTTGTTAGGAGCAAAATTTCATGCGGGCATGAACGGTGTGCAGGCCGCCAATCGTATCTTTGAAATACTTGACCAGCCTGTTCAGACAAGCACGGCAAAGGTTCAAGGGGCTAACCTCAATCAGCAAAAGATTCACCTTTCCTTTGAGAATGTTCACTTCTCCTATGATCAAACCGCAGAAATAGTAAAGGGGGTATCCTTCAATTTAGGCCCTGGCCAGAAGGTTGCCCTGGTGGGACCCAGCGGCGCAGGGAAATCCACCCTAGCTAATTTATTAATGGGTTATATTCAACCCACCAAGGGCTTGATTCAGGTTAATGGTCTACCCTTGGAGAGTTTAGCTGGCCATGAATGGCGTCAGCTCGTTGCCCTAGTACCCCAAACACCCTATCTTTTTTATGGTACCGTAGCAGAAAATATCTTGTTCGGCAGGCCCGGAGCAACTGAAGCAGAAGTAAGGGCTGCTGCCCACAGGGCTGGTGCCCAGGAATTCATTGAAAAGTTGCCCCAGGGCTATGACACACCCGTTGGTGAACAGGGTCTAAAGCTTAGCGGGGGACAGGCACAACGTTTGGCCATAGCCAGAGCCTTTTTGAAAAATGCACCTGTCTTGGTCTTGGATGAAGCCACGGCCGGGTTAGACCTGTCCACCGAATTGGCTGTGCAGGGAGCGATGAAGCGTCTGATGGAAGGAAGAACGGTGTTCATCATTGCCCATCGGTTAGCGACGATTTATGACGCTAACCATATTTTGGTTTTAAATGAGGGCAGGATTGTGGAAGAAGGCCGGCATCAAAAACTACTGGAGCAGAAAAAGCTTTATTACGACTTGGTGAGGGCCTATAGGGGGTGTCAGGAATGAGTCCCCTGCGGCAATTGTTTTTGCTGGTGCTGCCCCATTGGCGGCCTATGCTGCTGGCTGTTCTATTGGGTTTTTTTACGGTAGCCAGCAATATCGGACTGCTTACTACTTCAGCGTACTTAATCACCAGAGCGGCCCTGCATCCCCCGGTACTGGATTTAATGGTGGCCATTGTTGGGGTGCGGTTTTTTGGCATTGCCAGAGCCGTTTTTCGCTACCTGGAAAGGTATTTTTCCCACGACGTGACCTTCCGCATCCTGAGCAGTATGCGAGTATGGTTTTATAGAAAGGTAGAACCCCTGGCACCCAGCCGTCTAATGGACTACCATAGCGGGGATTTGTTAAGCAGAATTGTCACCGATGTGGAAACGCTCAAAAACTTCTATCTGCGTGTTCTTTCACCGCCCTTGGTGGCTCTTTTGACTCTTATGGTCAGCTGTTATTTTTTAGCCTGGTTTGATGTAAGAATGTCTTTCCTCCTACTGTTATTTTTTCTCATGGCTGGGCTGGTGGCACCTTTATTAATTGGCTGGTGGAGCCGCCCTTGGGGCAAGGAAATTGTGCAGTCCAAGTCAAACCTAAACGCACTGCTAGTGGACAGCATCCAGGGGATGGCTGATATTGAGGCCTTTGGTCAACGGAGCAGGCAACTTAAGAAAGTGGCCAAGGAAACGGCCAAGTTGTTAAAACTGCAAGGAAGTATAGCTAAAATCAATGGGTTAGCCAATTCCTTAACGGGCCTGTGCATGAATCTGGCCATGTGGAGCATTTTGGTACTGGCCATCCTAAAGACGGAACAGGGAGAACTGGCGGGGATTGATATCGCCATGCTGGCCCTGGTGGCCCTGAGCAGTTTTGAAGCAGTGACTCCCTTACCGCTAATTTTGCCATTCCTCCAAGAAAGTTTGGCCGCTGCCCAAAGATTGCTTGCTATCACTGGCCCGGCAGGTCCTAATTCGCATAACCGGCAAGAAAATACTTCACCCCAGGGGTATGACATACAGGTTTCCCAGCTCGGTTTTCGCTATGCTGCAGATAGTCCCTGGGTATTGCGAAATGTTAGTTTTACAGTTCCCCAGGGGAAGAAAGTGGCTATTATTGGACCCAGTGGCTCGGGTAAGAGCACCTTGGTCAATCTGCTGCTGGGCTTTTTCGATTACCAGGAGGGCAGCTTAAAGCTTGGCGGCAGAGAAATTAGGGACTACCAGCAAGAAAAACTGCTGGAGCAGCTGGCAGTTGTGACCCAGCGTACCCATTTGTTTAACACCACGATCAGGGAAAATTTATTATTGGCGCGGCCGGACGCCAGCCGGGAAGAGCTGGTTCGTGCTGCCCGGAAGGCCAAAATTCACGATTTTATCCTATCTTTGCCCGAAGGTTATGAAACCTATATCGGAGAAGGTGGTTTTAAACTATCAGGGGGACAGAGACAGCGTCTGGCCATTGCCAGAGCTATTTTAAAGAATGCGCCAATTCTGATACTGGATGAGGTGGCTACCGGCATAGACCCGCTGGCTGAGCAGGAGATCATGCAGGACCTCTACCAACTAATGCAGGAAAAAACGACACTGGTCATTACTCACAATTTAATGGGGTTAGAGCAAATGGATGAGGTGATTGTCCTTGTAGAAGGCAAAGTGGTGGAAAGGGGTAATCTATTTTAATATTTAGCAAACAATTCTTGAAATATCAACTATTTTAAAGAAATAAGCAGGGATAATGTTGCATTCAAGACCTAAACACCTCAAATGCGGTATGTGGTATTACCACTTAGATTGAAGCTCTGCTGACTTAGAGTTATGATAGGATCATGCTTCTTCATAATTACAGATGAGGTGTTAACTATGATAACCATGATCGAAGGACCTTAAAGGCATTTTCAAATCTATTCAATAATAAAAAAAGGAAGGTTTTGAAGATGCAGTCGGGAGAGCAGCAATTGTCGTTAGCAAAAATACAGTTTTTTGGCCGCATGGAAGGTTATAGTTTAGAGGCATTACGTAAGGATATTATTTCAGGCATTATTGTTGGTGTTGTGGCTATTCCCCTAGCCTTGGCCTTTGCCATTGCCTCAGGGGTAAAGCCGGAGTATGGTATTTATACATCGATCATTGCCGGAGCACTGGTGGGTATTTTTGGTGGCTCACGGGTGCAAATTGCCGGTCCCACAGGGGCCTTTGTACCGGTATTGCTTTCGATCGTGATGTTGTACGGCTTTGAGAATTTACTGTTGGCTGGTTTGTTATCAGGTATTATGCTTATCTTCATGGGTATTACTCGGATGGGAACCTTGATTAAATTTATTCCGAGGCCAGTAACAGTTGGTTTTACTGCGGGCATCGCAGTGATTATTTTTACCGGACAAATTGATACTTTCCTTGGGTTACAGGGGGTTGTCAAGCATGAGTATTTTCTGCAAAATATTTCCGAACTAGCTAGGTATATACACACCACCCAACTGCCTAGTATTGTTGTAGCAATGGTTTGTCTTTCTTTTTTGCTTATTACACAAAGGTATTTTCCCAGTATCCCCGGTCCATTGGTGGGCTTGCTGGCATCTACCCTGGTGGCATCACTTTTTTTTAATGGTGCAGTTGATACCATTGGCTCAAAATTTGGAGCAATTCCAGCGGCTTTACCTGAATTTCATCTGCCCCAGCTTAAACTGGATGCAGTAGTGAATATGATGGGGCCAGCCTTTACCATCGCCATGTTAGGCAGTATCGAGTCACTGCTGTCTTGCATGGTGGCAGATGAAATGATTGGCAGTAAGCACGATAGCAATAGGGAGTTAATTGGCCAGGGCATTGCCAATGTAATTACACCTTTATTTGGTGGTATTGCTGCCACCGGTGCCATTGCCCGTACCGCCACCAATATTAGAAGTGGGGGCACAAGCCCCGTATCTGCTGTGGTTCATTCTTTGACAGTGCTCTTTTTAATTCTTGCGTTAGCACCCATGGTTTCTAAAATACCCTTAGCCAGCATGGCTCCCATCTTAATGCTGGTGGCCTGGAATATGAGTGGTTTGCATGAAATTAAACATTTATTAAGAACCACCAAAAGTGATGCGGCAGTTCTTTTTGCCACCTTTTTGTTAACCGTGTTTTTGAATTTGACCATCGCCGTGGGATTTGGTCTGTTGCTGGCAGTGGCGTTATTTATCAACCGCATGAGTGATACCATGTCCGTGCAAAAGGTTTTACCGGATCATAGCGCTAATGAAAAGGTAACCTCCGATGTGGTTACCCCGATCCATGATTGCCCGCAAATCGGTATTTTTACCATCAATGGCGCGCTTTTCTTTGGTGCAGTGGAAACCTTTGAAAAAACCCTCACCAATTGTTTAGCCGCTAAACCGAAGGTATTAATCCTCAGAATGGGCAATGTTTTCGTAATGGATGCAACGGCGCAAGTGGCTTTAGAGCATATCGTGGATCATTTTCAGAAACAAAAAGGGACCATCCTGATATCTGGCTTAAAAGCACAGCCGGAAAAGGTTTTAAGAAATTCCGGTTTGTTTGATAAGATTGGTCAAAGCCATTTCTTTGGAGGCACAGGTCTCGCCATATCGTACGCTTTAACCAAAATAAATTACTATAAATGCATGGGCTGTACCCACAACGCCTTCTACGAATGCTCTAAACTATCCAATAAAAGGGTCAGCTAATAAAACAAGCAGTTATTACGGAATGTAATAACTGCTCTTTTTTAGCATTCAGGAAACATAGCTGACGGCTGAAAAAGCCCAAGGGCCACGGCGCATGGGCCAGGAATATTTTTCAGGATATTAATAGCAATTAGTTCGGTGATATAAGAAGGTTATTTCACTTAATTAGCCAATTACTTTATGAGACATAATTTTACATGAAAGGATGATTTAAGATTCGCCGTTTAACCAATCTCCAAAGGACTTTTGCAGCCCTTTGCTGCGCTGGTTTGCTTGCTTTTTTTAGCTTGCCCCCGGATGCCAAGGCATCAAATGAAGCAAATATTGTAATTGACAACACCCCGGTTGTGATTCCCGCTGGTGACCAACCTGCCGCTTTAATAAATGGCAGAACCTTTGTGCCTTTAAGGGTGATTAGTGAGAACCTTGGCACCACGGTTCAGTGGCTGCCAGGATCTAGACAGGTGGTCATACTCACGGACAAAGCAACTTCTACGGTTGTTCCCGAGCGGTCTGCGGATAAAGCAAAAGCCATTGAAATTATTGTGGATGGTAAAGTTTTAAAGGTATCGGAGGCAGAAGGCTTACCCTTTCTCACCGACAAAAATCGCACCATGGTACCCTTTCGGGTTATTGGGGAAGCCTTGGGATGTGAAGTTCAATGGCAACAAAAAAGTAAAACAGTAGAAATAAAAAAACCTGCTTCCGTGGTTAAGCCACCCGTAGAAAAACCACCAGTGGAAAAACCACCCGCAGAAAAACCAGATAACAGTTATCCGGAACCTTCCCAGTCAGATATTGAAATGCTTAAGGAATTAGCTAGCTACCAAACAAATTTAAAAATGATGAATGGTAATGTGATTAATTCTAGAGATTTACTAAATACGGATACTGCCGTACTGAGTCCAGAACAACTAAAACAGCTTAAAACCTATCTGGATCAGATAAAAAAATATGGTTCAACCATTAAGCTTCCAGATGGTACAAAGATAAACACCGCAGAACTATCCATTTTAGGCCCCTCCATCGCCACTGCAAAGCAACTGAAGTCTTGGATTGCTGAAGAAACTCCGAGAATGCAAGCTAAAATGGCGCAGCTTAATCGTGAGTTTGTACCCATCCCTGATTTGGCCGAGCTTTATATCAAGATCGGTGAGGAGTATGGTGTCCGTGGGGATTTAGCCTTTTGTCAGGCAGCTAAGGAAACCCATTACTGGCAGTTTACCGGAGATGTTCAACCCTGGCAAAACAACTACTGTGGCCTAGGAGCCACTGGCAGTCCCTGTACCGGGCAGGAATCCTTCAATGGTGCAGACCCAGCATTTATCCGCTTTGAAGCAGGTGTTCATGGGGCGATCTTTGTCTCCCCAGAGGCCGGGGTAGAGGCGCATATCCAACACTTATATGTCTATGCCACCAAGAAACCGCTGCCCGAGGGTAAGGTCTTGGTAGACCCCAGGTATAGTTTAGTAACCAAGGGCATTGCTCCTACCTGGCAAGGTCTTAACGCCCGTTGGGCTGTACCAGGTACGACCTATGGCCAAAGTATTATCCATGATTATTGGGAAGCAGCCTTAAAAAAATAAAGTATTCGAAAAGCCAATATTTATGATAGCATAAAAGAGTCCCGCAGAAAGGCAGTCCGTCATAAGACAGTATAAAAGCTTAAACTGTTAATGGCACTGCCAAGTAAAATGTCTGAAACAAGCGTATCGTTCACAAGGAGCGATACACTTGTTTTTTACTTTTTCTGTCCGAATAAGTAGATAGAGGGAGGGATAAAAATGGCTTCAAGCGAGGAGTTTACAAAATATGTTGCGGAGCAGCTTAGTGGTGCCGGGACAATTACCTATAAAAAAATGTTTGGGGAATATGGGCTTTACTGCAACGGAAAGTTTTTTGCTTCTGTCTGTGATAATCAGCTTTTTGTCAAAATTACTGATAAGGGTCGAGAAGTATTACGAAATCCAGAAATGGCTTCCCCCTATGAAGGAGCAAAACCGAGCTTTCTAATTACAGAGCTTGAGGATAAAGAACTTCTTTGCAGGTTGGCAACCGCAACCTGTAAGGCATTACCCGAACCAAGACCGAAAAAGAGGATAGACAAAAATAAGGAGGACAATTAAATGAACAGAATAACGGTTGTATGTTTAGGTGTACAGAACATGGAGAGATCCATTCGCTTTTATAAAGATGGATTGGGTTTTCAGACAAAAGAAACTCGCTATGATCCTCCCGTAATCTTTTTTGATACATCTGGCGGATTAAAATTAGAACTTTATCCACTTGATTTATTAGCTAAAGATATTGATGATAACAACCCACCTGCAATTCGCACTGGATTTTCAGGCATTACACTTGCTCACAATGTAAAAAGCAAGGATGAAGTACAGCGAATCATTGATTTAGCAAGAAAAGCTGGAGCGAAAATTGCTAAGGAGCCGCAGGAAGTTTTTTGGGGTGGGTATCACGCATATTTTTCTGATCCGGATGGTTATTATTGGGAAGTCGCATATGGTCCAGAGTTTAGATTTGATGAAAATGATATGTTGATTCTATAATTGAGATTAACAAAGTAATGGCAGTAAAAAGCATTACTTTGAAATCGTAAATAATTTTTCGGAAAAGTTGGATCGAGGTTAAAATAGAAAATATGGCAAACTTTACCGCCGCATAAGCGGAAAAAGAAAAAGCCGTTATTCGGCGGAGGGTAACTGTGCCATAAAAATATATTACCATTGAACAGCGGTTTTGAGGAAATCAAAGCCGTTGTTCTCTATTTTAAGAGGGCTTGGTTGGGAAAAGGTACAGGATTTGCGAAAAAACAAGCGTAGGCCGACACGCACAGGCAAGACCAATCTATTTTCGGGGTAAGCGAGACTTTTTTATACCTGAATGACTACACCACAGGCCAAGCGTTTCCCGGCATTGCCTGCTGGTTGAGTGCGATAATCGTCTGGGTTTTGATGAATAATTACCGACTTTCCGACAACCTGGGAAACTGAAAATTTATTGGTGAAGAAACACATCTTGGCATAGCCATTATTGGAAAATAATACGGGAAAATCCCCAGCATGGTTACCGTGAGGCTGATTTGTGGGATTCCAATGCCCACCTGCAGCCTGAAAGGGGTCGCTGGGATTGCCGACTTGACAGGAGCCACATTGGTGAATGTGAAAACCATGGGGACCAATGGGGTCATTACCGTTTTGAGCCGGTTGATAAGGGGGGAGGCACCAAACCTCTGCGGTAACCCAAGTGCCACCTGGAACAGCTTGAAAATACACCATTCCCCTTATTTCAGGTGCCAGTGGTCCGCCATAAATATAGGCGCAGGCATTCATAACATTATTCATCGTTGCACAGCCTTTCACACATGTATTATTTGCTAATTAGTCTATGCAATGACTTAGATGTTTGACCTTATGCATTTTGGAAAATTCGCTGTTTTTCGATATAAAAAAACCCCACTGGTATCCTTGGCGGACGAATACCAGTGGGGTTTTTTATTAGTTCCAGGCAAAATCTTGCCAATTATGATCCTTTACTCTGGCTGCTTTTTCATAGGTATTTTTAATATTTTTTTCTATAGCACCAGTGGTTCCTGGCAACCAGTTTTCACCATTATTTTGGGCAGGTTCTCTGCCATTCGATTCACCCTGATTACCCCCATTTCCTTGATTGCCCTGATTTTCTTGGTTATTCTCTTCGTCAGGGGTTTCAGGAAGAATTAATTTATATTTTTCTGCAGCGGCAGGGTCTATACCATTTTCTGTATGCAGCGTACAAGTGGTTGTTGGTGCCCTTAGGGCAAAGTCCGCCACTCCTGCGGGAACAGAGTAGGGTGTTTTAACAACAACCTTTGTAATACGATCAATACAGTAGTCATTTGGCAACAAACCAGTGGTTGCGCAGACATCCATGACCTGATGCAAATTATCCACTTCGGTGGGTACTGTTCCCTGGGCAAACATATCCGAAACCAAATGGTCAGAGGGAGTATGGGGCCCAGGTAAAAGTCCGGATTTACTGTCCACAGTTGCCGTTACGATACCAGAAGGTTTTGTAAAAGAGCGTACCGGCACATCAGCCAGGGCCTTATTCATAACCTCACGCCAAATCATGGCTGGATAAATACCACCAAAGGCCTGGGGCATTTTTTGCGGCAAATCATGACCCACCCACACAGCTCCAACTAACTCAGGAGTATAACCAACAAACCAAATATCTTTTCCCTCATCGGTGGTACCGGTTTTACCTGCCACCGGTCTGGCACCAAGATTGGCCCGGCTGCCGGTACCGGATCGAACAGCAGAAACCATCATGTCTGTAACCAGATAGGCAGTGGTGGGCTTCATGGCTTGACTACGTTCTGGTTTGAATTCATCCAAAATGGTTCCATCAAAACGCTCAACTTTGATAATCGCATGGGGTTTGACGTAAATACCCTGGTTGGCAAAGGCACCGTAGGCACCTGCCATATCCAGTGGCACAACCCCATTGCTAACCCCACCCAAGGCCATAGCAAGACCGTCCCGGTTAGCATCCAGGGTCGTTATGCCTAGCCCCTGGGCAAACTTGACAGATTGCTGAATGCCAACGGTATTTAAGAGTTTAACTGCTGCAATATTTACTGAACTGGTTAGAGCTTGTCGCAGGGTAATTAGGCCTCGGAAGCCACCGCCTGAGTTTTTTGGACTGTAGCTGCCAAAGGAGGTTGGGATATCATCAACAATGGAAGCAGGACCCATACCTTTATATTCAATGGCCGGCCCATAGGCCACAATAGGCTTAATGGAAGACCCAGGTTGACGACCAATCTTACTGCCATTGTCCAAAACTTGATATTGGGTGGCCCTGTTGAGGGACCTTTGATAGGTATGCTCCCGTCCACCCACAATGGCCCTTAAATAACCTGTGCCTGGTTCCATAAATACCGCAGCACCCTGGGGTTGTGGCAGACCGTTTTTATCTGCCGGGTAATTAGGAAAGTTATTGGCATTGGCCAAGGCCATTTCTGCCATCTTTTGTATTTTAGGATCGAGGGTGGTATATACTTTTAAACCACCTTTGTAAACCATGTCTGGTCCGTAATTTTGAATCAATTTTTCTGTCACGTAGTCGATAAAGTAAGGATAAGGATATTTCGCTGCTTGCATTTTAGTGCTATCAGGCAGTGACTTAGATTCCGCCGTTTGACGATGGTCCTCTGTAATCTTACCTGTATCTTTCATTCTTTGCAGAACAATATTACGGCGGTTTAAGGTTAAGTCATAATCCTTTTGGTGCTTTTCTTCAAGTTGTTTTATATCTTGTTCGGAAGACTTACTGTCATCCAGGTTGTCCACTGATTTTCCTGAGTCAAGATAACGTGAATAGGATGAAGGTGCCTGGGGCAGACCTGCTAAGAAGGCAGCCTCTTCCAACGTAATATCATCCGTTTTTAGATCCTTACCAAGGTATGTTTGGGCTGCGGACTGAATACCATAGGCTCCTTGACCAAAATATATTTTATTGAGATACATTTCAAATATTTCATCTTTGGTAAAATGTCTTTCCATTTGCAGCGTTAGTACGACTTCCTGCATTTTTCTTTTGAAACTTTGCTCCGGAGATAAGTAAGATAGTTTAACTAACTGCATGGTAATTGTACTAAACCCTTCGCGAATTCCACCGGCAGCTACGTTTCTAAACAAAGCTCGACCAAAACTTCGAAAGTTTATACCATGATGATCATAGAAACGATCGTCTTCTATGGCCAAAACAGCATCCTTTACGGATGTAGGTACTTCATCAAGTTTTATCGGTTCTCGGTTCTCTGTACCTATCCTAGTTGCCAGATTCCCATCTTTATCGTAGATAGAGGTGGGGACCATATTTTCAAGGGCTTGGGGGTTAAAGGCAGGCATGTCTGACATTGCATAGGCAAAATAGCTTAGTGATGCAATGCCGCCAATAATAAGGCATAAGAGTGTTATTAGTAAAATTAAGCGTCCGGGTCTAAGTCTCCGGCTTTTTCGCTTAGCCAAAAAAAATGACCTCCTTTGAGAAAAATAAAGGGCTATGATAACAGAATTATAACATACATAGGGAAAGATATTGTAGATTATTTTGATTTCTTGCCACCTAATGTTAGCTTTGGTATAATTAATAGGATTTGTTTAAATTATAATATGTTTTACGTAGGGGAAACAATTTTTAGACAGGTGAGTTCATAAGATGAGTAAAAGCCTAAATTGTTAAACGAGTCTTACAATATTTTTTATTAAAAAATATACAGGCTAACACCTTTTATTTCACCTCCACATATAGATTAATGTGGGGGTGAAAGCATTGTTTAAGAGAAAAAGACAAGTATCCGGTAAAATAGTTATCTTGCTTGTTATTCTATGTCTTCCAGCTATAATTTTCTATGTGGACCGTCTACTTCAACCAACCCTTTTTACCATTGCCAGAGTAAAAGCGATCCATATGGCAACGGAAATAATGAATCAAGCCGTCATGGATAATTTAGCCAGCCAACAACTAAGTTATCAGGATTTAATTCAAATTCACAAGGATGAACAGGGAAAAATTGTTCTCGTACAGGCGGATACAATTAGGATTAACAGAGTTTCCAATGAAATAACCCTAATGATACAAGATTCCCTGAAAAAAATGGATAGTGAAAGCATTCATATTCCCCTGGGCCAACTATTGGGAATTCATTTGTTGGCTGCCCTTGGCCCGGATTTTAATGTAAAAATGATTCCTCTGGGTATTGTGCGGGTAGACGTTATCGATAAGTTTGAAGGGGCTGGCATTAATCAAACCAGGCATTTAATATGGTTGGATCTCAGCTCGGAATTCCAAATTGCGATACCATTATATAAAGAGGTATTTAAGGTTAGTACCAAGGTGCCTTTAGCCCAAAATATCATCGTCGGAGATGTACCACCTGCCCTGATAACGACACAGGGGGGGATTTTGGGAAGATAGGCTCATAGCTATCTCGGGAGTGAACAAAATGCCAGCTGTACTAAAAATTACTTCAGCAATGATTATCTGGGGGAGTTTGGGGGTTTTTGTAAGGCATATTCATTTGCCTTCGTTAGAAGCAGCCTTTTATCGAGCAGTGATTGCTACGCTGGTGCTATCGTTAGTATTTATTGTTATTAAAAACAAAAACCTGCAAAGCATCCGTAAGAACCTGCCAATATTAGCCTTGTCTGGCGTTGCCATTGGTTTTAATTGGATCATGTTGTTCCAAGCCTACCGTTATACCACAATCTCCAATGCAACCTTAACCTATTATTTAGCACCGGTTTTGATTGTTTTAATATCACCCATCGTACTGAAGGAGAAACTGTCAGTTACTAAGATCCTATCCGTATTCGGTGGTATGGCGGGTTTGTTTCTTATTTTAAGCCAGCAAGCAAACCATGCGAATACAATGTATAATCATAGCTTGGGAATTACCTACGGGCTAATTGCCGCCGTATTTTATGCCGGGATTGTATTGTTAAACAAACGCATGAAGGATATTGATGGCTTTCAAATGACCTTTGTGCAATTGGCAACTGCAGCCCTGGTATTACTGCCTGTGGTTGCTGCAAGGAATAATTTTCAGATGGTCCAGGGGGATATCAAATATGTTCTGATTTTAGGTGTAGTACATACCGGTTTGGCTTATTTGCTTTATTTTTCGGGCCTAAAGGATATGAAGGCACAAAATGCTGCCTTACTTAGTTACCTAGACCCTATCTCTGCGGTGCTTTTCAGCACACTTTTATTAAATGAACCAATGGGATTATGGCAGGCTGTTGGTGGATTGTTAATTCTCGGGTCTGCTGTTTTTGGTACCAGGGAGCCAAAGCAAGAAGTAGTGACAACCGGATAAATGAGTTGTTAATTTTTTGCTTAGTGGCCATGAGCCATGGGCTTTGGACTTTATAATGAAACGGATGTTATTTTCAGGGTGGCGATTGGCCAACTAACTATGATATGATTGTTATAAAAGTAACAAGCAATGAGAAGGAGTCAGGGTATGAGCAAAAATCTAAGGTCCACAGACACGTTTAATTTTTCCTGTCATGAGGGACTGGCTTGTTTTAAACAATGCTGTAAAGATATCAATATCTTTTTAACACCTTATGACGTATTACGTTTAAAGCAATGTTTAGGAATGGATTCTGAGGAATTTCTAGAAAAACATACCCATGTTCTGAGTGCCCCTGGGTCAGGTTTTCCGGTGGTTATTCTTAAAATGAGGGAGGACAACCTGGTTTGCCCCTTTATTACCGATTATGGTTGCCAGGTCTATAAAGCCCGCCCTTGGTCCTGTCGGATGGCACCAGTGGAAGTAAGGGGCAAGGACCTATATGGTATAGCCTTTGAAAAATCCCGCTGTCACGGATTAAATGAAAGCAAACAGTGGACGGTGCAGGAATGGATGGAAAATCAGGGGTTGTTTGACTATGTCGAACCAGAAAAATTATTTGAACAAATTCCCCTTAAAATAAGATTAACCGGGGACAAGGCTTTCGATCAAGCGATTATGGCCATAATTTTTATGGGCTGTTACAATTTAGACCAGTTTCGGAGAATACTGCGGGACAATCCCGAATTAATTGGAAGTTCTCAGGCAGACTCTTTAACCGATGACCTTTCATTAATGAAGTTAGCCTTTAGGCGGTTACCGGAATTGATTAACGAGCGTAAAAAACTGGAAGTGATAAAGTCAATTCTTGAAAAACAAGAAAGGGTTCATTTTTCTTAGTACGATCATCCCTAAAAGCTTATAATTCTGATAGTGAAATGAAAAGGGAATGCCGCAATAGTAAGCGGCATTCCCTTTTTGAATGTACGAATCATTCGCTTTGCTAATCTGCCCCACAATGGAACAGTGATAATATCTGGAACGCTTATTGCTGAATCAAGGCATAAAATAGAACAAATTATCACGAATGATTCCACTTTATATTTGGCACGCAAATTGCAATATATATCAGTTAATTCTGATAATTAAGGAAGATGATAACCCGACTTGCTGTCGGGTTATCATAAAACTAGTTTCTAATGATGATCCTCAGAGGGAATCCTATCCGGCAGGCCTTCTGGTTTCCGGTAAACACCACGGGGCACATAGTGGGTATGCAGGAGTTTGTGTGACTTTTCGCCCAGTGGTTCTACTAAAAACTCTTCATAGACGGCCTTAATGGCGGGGTTTTCGTGGGATTTACGAATAGGTAGTTCTTCATCAGCCTTATAGATGCCGGCGATACGCTTGAGGCGTACTTCGAGGTTCGTGGGGATGGGTTGCCCGCCACCACCGATACAACCGCCGGGACAGCACATAATTTCGATGAAATGATAGTCAGCTTCGCCGGCACGTATCTTATCCAAAAGTTTACGTGCGTTACCTAAAGTATGGGCAACTGCAACTTTAACATCTAGGTCGCCAACTTTGAGGGTAGCTTCCTTAATACCTTCCATACCACGTACCGGAGTTAGATTTATATTAGGCATCGCTTCCTTGGTAAGAACTTCGTATACGGTACGGACTGCAGCTTCCATTACGCCGCCAGTGGCACCAAAGATAACTGCTGCACCTGTGGAAAGACCCATCGGAGCATCGTATTCTTCTTCGGCGAGACTTTCCCAATCAACACCGATCTCACGAAGCATACGGCCAAGCTCACGGGTGGTAAGGACAACATCAACATCTTGGTAACCGCTATCCTTGAGTTCGTCACGTCCTGCCTCAAACTTTTTAGCGGTACAGGGCATAATGGATACACTATAGATCGTGGCAGGGTCAATACCCTTTTTCTCAGCATAGAAGGATTTTGCCAAAGCACCAAACATCTGCTGAGGTGATTTACAGGTTGAAAGGTGTGCTAACAGGTCAGGATAATACATTTCGATGTATTTGATCCAACCGGGACTGCAAGAAGTAATCATGGGCAGTACGCCGCCTTCAGTCACACGCTTAATAAATTCATTACCTTCTTCGATGATGGTAAGGTCTGCAGTAAAGTCAGTATCCATAACACTGTCAAAGCCTAAACGACGCAGGGCCGCCACCAGTTTACCAGTGCTGACGGTACCAGGTTCCATACCAAATTCTTCGGCGATAGCTACCCGAACGGCTGGGGCAGTTTGAACAACCACATGCTTAGTGGAGTCATCCAAGGCACGCCATACTTTTCCGGTATCATCCACTTCGGTAATGGCGCCGGTGGGGCAAACCAAGGTGCATTGGCCGCACATGGCACAGTTTACATCATTTAGTCCCTGGTTAAAGGGAGGGGCTACGATGGTTTCAAAACCACGGTTAATGGTACTGATGCATTTAATTCCCTGTACCTTTTCACAGACGGCCACACAGCGGCGGCATAGGATACATTTTCTTGGGTCGCGCACGATGGATGGTGAGGAGTTATCAATATCATCTTTTTTGTGGCTTTGGGCCGGTCTTACAAAGCGTACCTCTTTAAGTCCCATTGCTTCGGAAAGAGCTTGTAACTCACAGTTATTGTTGCGCAGGCAGGTATTGCACTCCTGTGGGTGGTTGGACTGAATTAGCTCCAGTGTCATTTTGCGTGAAGCCCTAACGACGGCGGAATTAGTTTTTACAACCATTCCCTCTGTCACTGGGGTAACACAGGCAGCCTGGAGGGCCCGGGCACCTTGAACTTCTACCACGCAAATACGACAGGCTCCGATGACATTAATTTCTTTCATATAGCAAAGGGTGGGTATATTAATGCCGATTTTTTTGGCGGCATCGAGAATCGTTGAACCCTGTTCAACTTCAAGTTTTACATTGTCAATAGTTAGTGTTACGGTTGCCATGCCTTTTCCCTCCTATCCTCTAGGATTTTAGGCCTTTGCGGGGCATTTTGCAAACGCCAGCCGGGCAGGTTTTATCCTTAATATGTGCCTCAAACTCATCACGGAAATAACGCAAAGTACTAAGAATGGGGTTTGGTGCAGTTTGGCCTAATCCGCATAGGGCAGAAGCCTTGACAGAATTAGCCAGTTCAACTAATAAATCTAAATCTTCTTCCTTGCCTAGACCCTTGGTAATGCGCTCGAGTATTTCTAGCATTCTTTTGGTACCAATACGGCAAGGGGTACATTTGCCGCAAGACTCATCTTGGGTAAAACCAAGATAAAATTTAGCCAAGTCGACCATACAGGTTTCTTCATCAACGATAATCATGCCGCCGGAACCTACGATGGAACCTAGGGCTGCTAAGTTTTCATAATCAATGGGGGTATCCAGGTAAGCTGCAGGGATACAGCCGCCGGAAGGTCCTCCGGTTTGAGCTGCTTTGAAAGCTTTTCCATCCGGAACGCCGCCACCAATATCCTCAACCATTTCACGCAGGGTCAGGCCCAAGGGAATTTCCACTAAGCCAGTATTGGTAATTTTGCCTGCCAAGGTAAATACTTTGGTACCTTTACTCTTTTCGGTACCCATGGAGGCATACCATTCAGCACCATTTACGATAATGGGGCAAATGCTGGCCCAGGATTCTACGTTATTAATGATGGTAGGTTTATTAAAGAGACCAGAGACAGCGGGGAAGGGAGGACGTGGACGTGGTTCACCACGACGACCTTCGATGGAAGCTAGCAGGGCAGTCTCTTCGCCGCAGACAAAGGCTCCGGCACCCACACGAATCTCAATATCGAAACAAAAGTCTGTCCCCAAAATATTGTTGCCTAGTAAGCCAATTTCTCTGGACCGTTCTAAAGCTTTATTAAAGTGGTCAATGGCCCGTGGATATTCCAAGCGAATATAGGCAAATCCTTTACTTGCACCCACAGCATAACCGCCAACGGTCATGGCTTCAATTACGGAATAGGGGTCATCCTCTAATACCGAGCGATCCATAAAGGCACCCGGGTCACCTTCGTCACCGTTGCAAACAATATACTTTTGATCAGACTGCTGATCCAAAACAAATTGCCATTTTACACCGGTGGGGAAACCAGCACCACCACGACCCCGTAAACCGGACTTTTTAACCTCATCGACGACCTGTTGGGGGGTCATTTGCTTAAGCGCTTTAGCCAAAGCTTTATAGCCATCCATTGCTATGTATTCTTCAATGGATGTTTGGTTGATTAAGCCACAATTCCTTAGGGCGTTGCGTTTTTGTTTTTTGAAGAAAGTCATATCATTTTTGCGTGGTTGAATGGAACCATCGGCAGCATGATAACAAAGTCTTTCAACAACTTTGCCGCCCATTAAATGAGTGGATACAATGTCATCCGCATCTTCCGGTTGTACCCGGCAGTAGTAATACCCATCTGGAAATACTGTAATCACTGGCCCCATTTCGCAGGTACCCATACAACCGGTAACCACAACTTTAACCTGGTCTTGTAGGTTATTTTTCGTAATGGCTTCCTGGAGAGATTCCAGTGTATTTTTGCAGCCAATGGAAATACATCCAGTACCACCGCAAACTAACACATGATATTTGTAGTTGTCGGAGGGTTCTTCACCCAAGCGTAATTTTATTGTTTCTTTAGCAGTTGCTCTTAATAATTCGAGCTCTGTAAAATTCATATATTTCACCTCCCTGGAGGTATTATTCATATTTTGCTAATACTTCAGAAACTTTTTCAGCAGTCATCCGAGGGAAAACTTCCCCATTAACTGTCATTACGGGGGCAATGCCGCAGGCCCCTAAGCACCTTACTAAATCCAAACTAAAACGGCGATCCTCAGTTGTATTACCAGCCTTAATACCCATTTCTTTTTCCAACATTACCTGAACCTCAGGTGCTCCTTTAACGTAACAGGCTGTGCCAAGACAGAGGTTAACGGAATGTCTTCCTCTGGGACGTAGACTGAAAGCTGCATAAAAGGTTGCAACTCCGTATACATCGCTGAGAGGCACCCCTAACTCTTCTGCAGCTTTAACTAAGATATCTTTGGGTAGGTAGCCGTGTATTTCCTGAATACCTGCCATTACCACAATAAGTCCATTGGGATTGCCCTTATATTGGGCAAACAGTGCATCTAATTTACCTTCTTGATTACAGTTGCATTTGCATTCTGCACCCATGTTTGGTTCCTCCTTTCGTCGGAAGCGTATTTTTGATTTGCGCTTCTGTTATTGTTTAATAGTTGATAGAATTGCTTGGTTCGATATCACCACCCTCCAAATAATACTTATGAGAACAAAGAAAGATTAATCCGTCATGCATAGGATTAATACACAGTATTTTTGAAATTTTACAAAAAAACGCTACAAAGGGAGTGGCATTAAGCGAAAATCGGTTGACCATAATGGTCAAAAAGGGGAGTAAAATCCTTAGTAAGCCCTGAAGTTAAGAAGATATATTGATCATAGGCGTCAACACAGGGTTCAAAAGTTGGCATATCTGGCATATTTATGCTAATTTCATTGGTGATGGAGTTATTGGCAATAGCTGTGATAATGATCTGCCCGTTGACTAGTTGTTGTAAGACCAACTGTCACACCTCCATTACTAAATATTCTATAACTTTCTTTTTTTTAAAAATGTCATTGACATGACAAAAAATACATTAAAGTGTGTCTAGTGATACTTATTAAAACATTAAAAATATTCAAAAAATTATAATTTAGGTTTATTCTACTCCAGTTTGTTCGTAAGCGTCAAGTACTTTTAAGCCAACTTAATTAATAATATTTCGACAACCGGTCTTAGTTTATCTTAGTTTTATATGTATATTTTAAACGCAGAAAGTATGCCGCTCCCCCTAACAATTGCAGCATTTAACAAAAAGAAATGTCGCTAGCTACAAAGTAGTTTCGCGACATTTCTTTTTGTTTATTCATATTTAAAGTTTGATCGAGTTAAGGACATTCTCGGGGCTGACATTCATAATGTTGTTGTTTACTTTAATGGATACCCCATCACCGCAGTTTTCCAGGCAAAAGGCACCTTTTATTTTGATCGGTAAGCCAGCTAATTTTTCAATAACAGAAAGGGAACCTTTTTTGATGCAGCCTTCGCCAAGACACACGGTTATTTCCGGTCCATCAGCATCCTGCAGGGTAATTTCATTACCGGCAATACGCTTTTTGGGATGATAATGGGTATGAAGTTCCTGGTGTGTCTCATGGTTGCAGCAACCACCCCAGTATTTCTCAAAGATATGGTTAAGATCTTCGTTGTCCTGGGCCTTGTGCAATTCTAGTTTTGCATCGATTTGATAAATTTCTTTGGCTCTGGCCTGACGGTGTTCCGAATCATTTTGGCAGGGCTGACCGCCGCCGCCTACACAACCGCCTGGGCAAGCCATAACTTCTACAGCCTGAATATTAAGTTCTCCGGTTTTAATCTTTTGAATTAACTCTTCTGCGGCGGCAAGTCCATTAACCACGGCTAGCGTTAGCTTATTGTCACCGACATTGATACTGGCAATTTTGGTGTCATTCATGCCCCGGGTAAAATCGATGTCAATTCTGCCATCCGCATTCAGTAATTTACCGGCTACATAACGAATGACCGATTCCATTACACCGCCGGTGGCACCAAACAACACACCGGAGCCGGTGCCTTGCTGCATTGGCTGATCAAAGGCGGCATCTTCCAGAGCCTCAAAGAGGATACCGGCTTCCCTAAACATTCTGGCGGCTTCCACGGTTGTTAGTACAGCATCCACATCGTAAGAGCCATCTGTGGTAAATTCCGGTCGCTTGGCTTCGTACTTTTTAGCTGTACAGGGCATGATGGAAACAACATACATATCCTGGGGAGCAATTCCCAGTTCTTTAGCATATTTTTTCTTCAGCACAGAGCCAAACATCTGTTGTGGAGAGCGACAACTGGATAAATTATTTAATAATTCGGGATGGAACTGTTCAGCGTATTTTACCCAGCCGGGACAACAGGAAGTAAAGAGGGGTAGGTTTTCACCCTTTACCAGCCTGGTTAAAAATTCGTTGGATTCTTCGATGGTTGTCATATCCGCTGTAAAGACCGTATCAAATACCTTAGCAAAGCCCAGTTTACGTAGGGCGGAGATAATTTTACCCGTTACCTCGATGGACCCAAGGTTGAATTCTTCCCCTAAAGCTGCCCTGGGGGCAGGTGCGATTTGGCAAACCACGGTTTTATTAGGATCGCGCAGGGCGGCCCAAACCTCATCGATGGCTGAAGAGTTAGAAGTCAAGGCGCCGCAGGGGCAAACGGCGATGCACTGGCCACAGTTAATACAGGCCGATTCAGAGAGGGACTGGTCCATCCCAGACACGATTTCTGTACGGGAACCACGGTTCTTAAAGTCCCATACGCCAATGCCTTGTTTTTCCTTGCAAACCCGTACACATAGGCCACATAAAATGCACTTATTGGGGTCCCTAATAATGGAGGGGCTGGATGTATCCACTGGTGCCACAATCGTACGATTAGGATACCGTAACCTCTTAATGCCGTAATCACTGGCGTATTGTTGCAGCTTACAGGCCCCACTGGATTCACAGGTTGTGCATTCCCGGTCATGGTTTGCCAGAAGCAGCTCAAGAACCATTTTGCGGACTTTATTTACCTTTTCGGAATTGGTGAAGACAACCATGCCGTCCATTGGTGCAGTGGAGCAAGAGGTTTGAATCCCCATTTTTTCTATCTCTACCACACATAAGCGACATGCTCCTGCCACCGTTAATTCGGGGTGGTAGCAGAGGGTAGGGATATTGATACCTGCTTTTTTAGCAACGGCTAAAATATTTTTTTCGTCTGTGAAATCGATTATTTGACCATTAATGGTAATTTTTCCACTCATCACGTCACACCCTTTCTCAGATACCGGCTACCTGATCTCGATAGAACCGAATTTGCATTTTTCCATGCAGGCGCCACACTTTAGACATAATTCTGTATTAATAACATGCGGTTGTTTCTTATCTCCGGTAATGGCACCAGCGGGGCAGACTCGGGAGCAGACAGTACAGCCCTTACATTTATCAGGATCAATGTAGTATTCTTTTAAGGCCTGACAGGCACCGGCAGGACATTTCTTATCACGTACGTGAGCCAAATACTCGTCACGGAAGTAACGGAGAGTGGTAAGAACCGGGTTGGGGGCGGTTTTGCCAAGACCGCATAATGAACCGTTCTTAACGTTTTGGGCCAATTCCTCTAACAAGTCGAGGTCGGCCTCGGTTCCTTTACCCTCGGTAATCTTAGTTAACAGGGCCAGAAGTTGTTTGGTTCCTTCACGACAAGGCACACATTTACCGCAGGATTCGTTTTGTACAAAGCCCATAAAGAACTTGGCTGTTTCTACCATACAGGTATCATCACCCATCACAACCAGTCCGCCGGACCCGATCATGGCTCCTGCCTTCATTAGTTCATCATAATCAAGGGCGATGTCTAATTTATCTTCCGTCAAGCAACCGCCGGAGGGTCCGCCAATTTGTACGGATTTATATTTTTTACCATCCCGCAGACCACCGCCGATGTCAAAGACCACTTCGCGCAGGGTGACACCCATTGGTACTTCCACCAGACCGGTGTTTTGTACCTGACCGGCCAGGGCAAAGGTTTTGGTCCCAGAACTTTGTGCCGTACCATAACTTTTAAATAAGGCGGCACCATTATTGATGATGAAGCGAAGGTTTGCTAAGGTTTCTACGTTATTAATAATGGTTGGGCAACCCCATAGCCCTTTAACAGCCGGGAAGGGGGGGCGGGGGCGAGGCATACCACGTTCACCTTCGATAGAGGCAATGAGGGCAGTTTCTTCACCGCAAACGAAGGCACCTGCACCTTCCTTGATATTAATTTTAAAATTAAAGCCACTGCCTAAAATGTTATTTCCTAACAAGCCATGGGCTTCGGCATCGGCGATGGCCTTGCGCATACGCTTAATGGCTAAGGGATATTCCGCCCGGGCATAAATATAACCTTCATCGGCTCCGATGGCGTAGCCGGCAAGCATCATGCCTTCTAAAACCGAGTGGGGATTGCCCTCCATAACGGAACGATCCATAAAGGCACCCGGGTCACCTTCATCGCCATTGCAGATAATGTATTTTTTAGGACCTGGCTGAGAAGCTGCGAAGGACCACTTGCGTCCGGTGGGGAAGCCGCCGCCGCCCCTGCCGCGGAGTCCGGATTCCATTACTTCATTGATAATATCCTGGGGGCTCTTTTCTTGTAAGACCGTACTGATGGCTCGATAACCCCTGTGGGCGATATAGTCATAAATATCATCGGGATCCAAACGACCGCAATATCTCAAAGTGACACGAACCTGACTTTTATAAAAAGGGTTCTCATCCTGGGTTTTAATTTTTTCCCCTGTTTTGGGGTCTTCATATAATAAGCGTTCAACAACGCCATCATTTACAATAGAAGTGTTAACGATTTCCTCAACATCATCTACCTTAACTTTACAATACAACAGTCCGGAAGGTTCAAAGCGGACCAGGGGACCCATTTGGCAGAAACCGTGGCAACCGCTGATATTTACGGCAATTCCCTCATGGCTAACTTCCTCAACCAGTTCCACGCTTGTTAATAAGCCCTGTTCCTCGACTTTTCTTTTTAGTGCTTCATAGACCTTTAAGGAGCCGTTGGCCACACAACCTGTGCCAGCACAGACTAAGATGCGCATCTTTTCTTGTTCCAGGGCGGTCCTAACCTTTTGTCTTAGTTGTTTTAAATCAGCATGGGTTTTAATAAGCATCACTAGTCCCCCCTTAATTTTCACTGGCAGCGGGTGCCAATTTTTTTATCGCTTCAAGAATACCATCCGGTGTCATTTGGCCATGAACTTCATCATCTACAACTACAACAGGGGCTAAACCACAAGCCCCTAAGCAGGATACTATTTCCAGGGTAAACATCAAATCATCTGTGGTTGGCTTGTCTGCAGCAAGGCTCAATTCTTTTCGGATGGCCATATTAATGGGTTCGGAACCACGCACGTGACAAGCGGTACCATCACACACACGAATGACGTATTTTCCCTTGGGAATTAAAGAGAATTGGGCATAAAAGGTGGCCACGCCCAGTATAGTGGCAGGGGAGATCCCCATAGAGGTTGCTATGTAGGTTAATACTTCTTTGGGTAAATAACCGTATTCGGCCTGGGTTTCTTGTAAGATGCCAATTAAATGAGAAGATTTACCTTCGTGTGAGTCAATAATTTTCTGTACTTTTAGTAATTTTATATCTTGATTGTCCATCATAAACCCCCCTTTGGTGTAGAAACAAAAATCCATTGCTTGATCTAAACGAAATAAATTACTTTAAAAATCACCTCTTTTCAGTGAAAAATGATAAATGTGTCATTTGTCACTAAATACTACAAAAAAATAATAAACAAAACTATTAATAGCGTAATTTTAATTGATACAAAAATCTATCTATTTAGTCAATTAACGATAGAATAAAACGATTTTAAACTTTTCAACCGGATATCAAGAAATGGTAAAGAGGTATTTACTAAATCAAAAAAATGGTGGTACTGACTAAATTTTTAATAATTGTCAAAGATTCTGAATATATTATAGTCTTGCAAATATTATATTGTCAATTAAAAATACTTTTTATTGATTGATTAACGTCAGATAATTGCACATAAGAGAAAAAATAGTAATACTATAATCACTAGTGAAAATTGTTACACTAGTGCGGCAATACTGACTATTATTCAAGGATGATAAATTCATGAATTGTGAAGAATTTCTCCATTTTCTTTTCATTTGCGCCTTAGGTTAAGCTATGATATCATGAAGTTATAATTGGCCTAGGGGGGCTTGTCTAATAATGAAGGACTTGGCGGAAAAACTGACGCTATGGGTAAAAGAGCAGATAGAAAAGGCTGGTGCCCAGGGGGCAGTTGTTGGTCTAAGTGGTGGAATTGATTCTGCCTGTGTTGCCGCTCTATGTAAAAGGGCTTTTCCGGACAATGTTCTGGGTGTCATCATGCCCTGTTATAGTAACCCGCATGATGCAGAAGATGCTAAACTTCTAGCTAATACACTATCTGTACCCTATCAAGAAGTTGATCTAAGTGATCCCTTTGATTGGTTCATTGAAAGACTGACTGGACAAGATTATGATATCCATGACTGTGATTTATCCATTGTAAACATCAAGCCTAGATTAAGAATGACAACGCTATATTATTATTCCAATCGTTACAATTATTTAGTGGTAGGTACCACTAATAAGGCTGAGATGGTGGTGGGACACTATACAAAATATGGCGATGGCGGGGCTGATATTCTTCCCTTAGCAAATTTAATTAAATCGGAAGTCAAAGAGTTGGCAAAGGAATTGGGAGTTCCTCAAAGGATTATTGATAAGGCTCCTTCCGCGGGGTTATGGTTTGGCCACTGTGATGAAGAGGAAATGGGTATTCGTTATCGGGATTTAGATGAATATATAATATCGGGCAATGTACCGGAAGAGGTTAGCAAAACAATTCGAAATCTTGAGTTAAAAAGGGAGCATAAAAAATTCATGCCGCCTGTACCACCAGTAGGATAAATAACCAACAGAAAGCTAGGTTTGCCCGGAAAATTGGTGCGAACCGGGCTTTTTTCAAGGAAAGAGGGATTTTTTTGTCTGGACACTCTAAATGGTCAACAATTAAACGTAAGAAAGCTAAGGTTGATGCCCAAAGGGGTAAAATATTTACAAGGCTGTCGAAGGAAATTATTATTGCTGCCAGAAATGGCGGCCCTGATCCAAATGGCAATATGAGGCTAAAGGCAGCCATTGAGAAGGCTAAAGTAGCCAATATTCCAAATGATAATATTCAAAGGGCGATTCAAAAAGGCGCTGGTGGTGGCGACGGGGCCAACTTTGAGGAATTCAGCTACGAAGGCTATGGGCCGGGTGGTGCTGCGATTTTACTAAATGTCGCCACGGATAATCGTAATCGAACGGCCGGTGAAGTCAGACATATTTTAACGAAATATGGCGGCAACCTAGGTGAAACTGGCTGTGTAGGCTGGATGTTCAACGAAAAAGGTATGATTATTATTGATCGCCAGGAAACGGATCTAAGTGAAGATGATATGATGTTGGCTGCTTTGGAAGCCGGTGCCGAGGATGTAAAGGCAGAAGAAGATAGTTTTGAGGTAACGACTGCGCCGGCGGATTTTGGAGCTGTAAAGGCTGCCCTTGAGGAGCAAGGACTGCCGGTGGCTGATGCGGAGTTAACCATGGTGCCGCAAAGTACGGTGAAGCTACAGGGTGATCTGGCGGAAAAGATGAATAAGATGATTGAGTTATTAGAAGATAATGATGATGTTCAAGAGGTCTTTACAAACTTCGAAGAGGAATAAACCGGGGGGACCCGGTTTTGTTTTTTTAAAAAATGGCAATACTAACCATCCAAAGGAGTGGTTAGTATGAGGAGAAGGTTATTATTTTTGGGTCTTGGCAGTGCCATAGCCCTATTTATAGTAGGCATCTGCCTGGATAGTGGTGGGCCTGGTGGCAAGGTAAATTATTTTTCTTCTTTACAGGTATTTGCCCAGGACAAGAAAAAGGCTTTTGGACCAGAGACGATGATTCGGGAGGAAAATATTTTTCTCTGTGGTGACGTTGAAGAGGTGGCCAGAAAGAAGGTCAAATCTCTACCAGTCAATGATGAAAAGGGTCTTAATGATCTCTATGGGGCCCAGGGTTTCAACCTAAATTATGGCAGCAATGAAATTGTGGCTCAACGGAAGGTGGATGAGTTTTGTGGTTATCATCGGAATTTTAGGCATTTAGGGATTCATGATGATAAGGTGGCAATTTATCAGGGGCCGATGGGGTATAATCAAAAGCTTTTAAGGCTTGAGGAGAAAATGCCGGTGCAAACTTTATCTGCGGAATATCAGGTTAAGCTGCAGCAGGTGATGGATTTCTTTCAAATGACGCCTGAGACACAGGCGATGCTGCGTTATGAGTTTGAATTTCAGAATGAGGATGCTTTGAATGCGATATTGGAGAATTTGGATGAACTTCAGGAGGATTAGCGTGTAGGAAAACCCGGTGGAAAAGGCCGGGTTTTTTGTTGGTTATTGCTTGGAAACTCCGTTTTGGTACTAAACTTAGTATAGTGGGTTTTGGCCCATGGCCGATGGCTACAGGAAAACGGTTGATTTCCTTTTTTCAAGCAGGAAATTACTGTGAGAGAACAGAACAATAGTTTGTAGTATAATATTCCCAGCTAGCTATTCTGGAGGTAATGAATGATCATTTTGGGCATAGATCCTGGCACAGCCATTACTGGTTATGGTGTGGTTGAATGTATTGGCAATCGCTACAGACCGATTACTTATAGTTGTTTGCGAACCGGGCCTGAGTTATCGTTGGATCTGAGGTTAAAAAGGATTTATCAGGGACTTTTAGATATCATTAAAACCTACCAACCCCACTGTATGGCGGTGGAGGAGCTGTTTTTTAACAAGAATGCCCGTACTGCCTTAGCCGTAGGACATGCCAGGGGGATTGCGCTGTTGGCGGGGGCTTGTTCGGATATTCCTGTTGCTGAATATACACCCCTACAAGTAAAGCAGGCTGTAACCGGGTATGGTAAGGCCGAAAAGCAGCAGGTGCAGTTTATGGTTAAAATGCTGCTGGGTCTGCCGGAGATTCCTAAGCCGGATGATGTGGCGGATGCGTTGGCCATAGCAATTTGTCATGCCCAGTGGAGTTCAACTTTTGGAGGAAGAATTCGATGATTGCATATGTAAAAGGGATTTTAGCCGGTGCTGGACCTGGCTTGGTGGTGGTGGATGTAAATGGGCTTGGTTATCAAGTCAGGATACCCTCGACAACTCCCTTACCCGCCCTGGGGCAGGAGGTTAAGTTTTTTACTTATATGTCTGTAAGGGAAGATGCAATGCAGCTTTTTGGGTTCTCGGGCGAGGATGAAAAGGAATGCTTTTTAACCCTGCTGGATGTGGCGGGGGTAGGGCCGAAGGTTGCTTTAGCAGTGATTTCTCATTTGCCGCCCGGTCAACTTCAGTCTGCGATTGCTTTACAGGACGTCAGTCAGTTGGTGAAGGTTCCAGGAGTTGGGAAAAAGACGGCCCAAAGGATATTGCTGGAACTTAAGGATAAACTAAAGGGTCTAACGGTGGTAGAAAAGGATCTGCAGCCCAGTTTCACCTTGCCTGGGACGGGCAGTGATGAAGCCGTTGAGGCACTTTTGGCTTTGGGTTATTCACAGACTGAGGCAAAGGATGCTGTGAAGAAGGCCCAAAGAGATGGTTCCATAGCGGACCTGTCGCTATTAATTAAAACCGCTCTCAAAGAACTGGCACCGTCCAGGTAATTTGGAGGTACCTACATGTCGGAACGACTTATTTCTGCTAACGCCCAGAATGAAGATAATGACCTGGAGTTAAGTCTGCGTCCCCGCAGATTAAATGAATATATTGGCCAACATAAGGTGAAGGAAACCATCTCCATCTTTGTTGAGGCAGCACGCTTAAGGGGAGAACCCCTGGATCATGTTTTATTGTTTGGACCGCCTGGCTTAGGGAAGACCACCCTCAGCAATATTATCGCCAATGAGATGGGGGTTAACATTCGCACCACCTCTGGACCAGCCATTGAAAGGCAGGGAGACCTGGCAGCCATTTTAACCAACCTTGGCCCGGGGGATGTGCTTTTTATTGACGAAATCCACCGCTTGAGCAAAGCGGTGGAGGAAATATTATACCCGGCAATGGAAGACTTTGCCCTGGATATCGTCCTGGGTAAGGGCCCGGGTGCCCGCTCCATTCGCTTGGACCTACCCAAATTCACCCTGATTGGTGCCACCACCAGAGCCGGCATGCTGGCCTCACCCTTAAGGGATCGCTTTGGTATCATCAGTAGGTTAGAGTTTTATAATACCGAGGATTTGACCAAAATAGTTACCAGGACCGCGGACATATTAAATGTAGCCATCGAAAAACCCGGCGCCGAAGAAATTTCCCACAGATCCCGTGGTACACCAAGGGTTGCCAATCGCTTGCTGAAACGTGTCCGCGACTACGCCCAGGTCAAGGCCCAGGGGGAAATAACAGCGGCAGTTGCCTCAGCAGCACTGGAATTCTTTGAAGTGGACCCCCTTGGCTTGGATCACACCGACCGCCGTTTGTTACAAAATATCATCGAAAAATTCAACGGCGGCCCCGTGGGCCTAGATACCATCGCAGCAGCTATCAGCGAAGAAACAGATACAGTGGAAGATGTCCTGGAACCCTATCTGATGCAATTGGGACTGATAACCAGAACACCCAGAGGCAGGATTGTTACACCCCAGGCCTATAAGCATTTGGGTATTCCTATGGCGAAGGCAGAACAGGAAAACAATGAGCAAGGAACACTGTTTTAGCTTACTGAAAAACTTTTTAATCATTCGACGGTGCCAGGCACTTGCTCGCTTGTAAGGTTACCTTAGTTTGAAGGACTTTGCTGCGGCAAGAACCAGGCACCTAGGTTGTTAGCTGAAAATAACGGCCATGAGCCATGGACCTTGTGCTTTAAGCCTTAGGCCGCAGGCCATAAATTCTAAACTCTCAGTGAAACTAAAACCTGTCAAACCAGTAAGTGCTATCGTTATCCCCCTGAGCGACTTTGGCGGAGCGTCGTTAATAGCTCTTGACAAGTGGAGGGCGAAATCAGAGGACAAGCAGCCTTAGCTGAGACAGGACGTCGAATCTAAGGCGGACCCTCCCTAAAATGCGGGGACAAGATGATTTCGCCTGGAACGAGTCTTAGAGTACCCTTTAGGGCACAAGATTATCGGCGCGGAGCCCAGGAGCGAAGGGGGATAACGATAGCACCCCCCGCTGATGCAATATTCCCCCTATACACCTTTTGTATTTTAGATATAATGACGAATTACCCAAAACTATTAAAACATGGTGATTAAAAATGAAAAAAATCCTACTACACACATGCTGCGGCCCCTGTTCCATCTACCCGTTGGACACCCTCCGCAGTAAAGACTTCGAAGTCTACGGTCTCTTTTACAACCCCAACATCCACCCCTACACAGAATTTAAAAAACGCCGAGACCAATTAGCCGAATACGCAGAACAGCAAAACTGGCAAGTCATCTTCGATGATGAATACAGACTGGATGAATACCTGCAAGAGGTTGTCCATCGGGAGGCCAGACGTTGCCAAATGTGCTACAACATGCGCCTTAGAAGGGCTGCCCAGATAGCAAAGAAAGGTAACTTTGACGCCTTTACGACCACCCTGCTGGTAAGCCCCTTTCAAAAACATGAACTGATACGAGAAATAGGGGAAAACCTGGCGGAACAATACAACATACCCTTTTATTATGAAGACTTTCGACCGGGCTTTAAAGAAGCTACCACAAAATCCAAAGAACTGGCCATGTACCGGCAACAATATTGCGGTTGTATTTACAGCGAAAGAGATCGATACTGCAAGCCCCCTCACAGAAAGGGAGGAAAATAAGTGGCACCCTTTGAATCCATGGCAAAAATGCTCATATTTGCAGGGGTTTTAATGGTCATATTTGGTGGCTTGCTATTTCTAGGCGGCAAAATACCTGGTATCGGTAAACTACCTGGGGATATTTTTTTTAGAAAAGGTAACTTCTCCTTTTATTTTCCTTTGGCTACTTCCATTCTCTTAAGTATCCTGCTTACTGTGATACTCAATTTATTTTTCAGGCGTTAAGATAAAAAAACAGCCAAATGAAGGAATTAGTAAAAATTCGTCGAAAAACCTAATTTATGCGTTTTTCCAACATTTAGTTATACGGTTAGGAATATTCAGGAATACTACAAATAGGCTATAAATTCCAGACCAAAAGGAGTTTCCAGATTGCAGCTAGCAGATTTTGATTTTGCATTACCGGAACAACTAATAGCCCAGGAACCATTAACACAAAGAGATCAATCCAGATTAATGGTTGTTCACAGGGATCGTGATAAAACAGAGCATAGAAATTTCAGAGACATACTTGAATATCTAAGACCCGGGGATGTGCTGGTAATGAACGATAGCAAGGTTTTACCAGCCCGGATCTATGGGTCTAAAATATCCACCGGAGCAAAAATTGAAGTTTTATTACTCAGGCAAATTTCCACCAACCAATGGGAAACCCTGGTTAAACCTGGGAAAAAAGCTAAGGTGGGCGAAACCCTGGACTTTGGTGCAGGTTTAATGCAGGGGAAAATCATCGGCCATACGGAAGTGGGTGGCAGAGTAATTGAATTTACCTACCAGGGATCTTTTCTGAATGTATTGGAGCAGATTGGTACGATGCCGCTGCCTCCATATATTCGGAAGCCACTGGCGGATAAACAACGTTACCAGACGGTTTATGCCCGGCAAGAAGGATCAGCCGCTGCACCTACCGCCGGGCTTCATTTTACCCAGCAGCTGCTGGAAGAAATTAGAGCTAAAGGAATAAAAATAGTATACGTTCTCCTGCATGTTGGCTTAGGTACCTTTCGACCTGTACAGGTGGAAGATATCACCAATCATCCTATGCATCAGGAATATTATGAAATAACTCCTCAGGCCGCAGAGATAATTAACCAGGCGAAGGAGCAGGGAGAACGCATCATAGCGGTGGGCACCACCAGCGTACGCTGTTTAGAAACATCCTCCAACCCAGAGGGACAAGTGATGGCTGGTTCAGGACTTACGGACATTTTTATTTATCCTGGCTATCGGTTCAAAGTAATGGATGGTTTAATCACAAATTTTCATTTGCCAAAATCCACCCTGCTCATGTTAATTAGCGCACTGGCCGGGAGAGAAAAAATATTACAGGCCTATCAGGAGGCAGTGCAAGAAAACTATCGTTTCTTTAGTTTTGGAGACGCGATGTTGATTATTTAGGAGGAAGTATGCCAGTTAAAATTGAGATTAAAAAGAAAGAAAAACATACCAGAGCCAGGCTTGGGGAATTGACCACCCCCCACGGCGTGGTCGAGACGCCGATTTTTATGCCGGTTGGCACCCAGGCCACCGTAAAAACAATGACTCCGGAGGAAGTAAAACAAACCGGCGGCAGACTGATTCTTAGTAATACCTACCACCTTTATTTACGTCCGGGCCATGACTTAATAAAGGAAGCCGGGGGACTCCATCAATTTATGAATTGGGACGGCCCCATTCTTACAGACAGCGGCGGCTTTCAGGTATTTAGCCTGGGGCCCCTAAGGACCATTACAGAGGATGGAGTGGAGTTCCGCTCCCACATTGATGGATCGAAACATTTCTTTACACCGGAAAAGGTGATGGAAATAGAACAGGCCTTGGGTGCAGATATCGCAATGGCCTTTGATGAATGTGCCCCTTACCCCTGCGATAAGGAATACGCCGTGGCGGCCTTAGAACGCACCACCAGGTGGGCAGAAAGATGCAAAAAAGCCCATACCAGAAAGGATCAAGCCTTGTTTGGTATTGTTCAGGGCGGCGTATTCACGGATCTGCGTGAACGCAGTGCCCGTGAATTGATTGCCCTGGATTTTCCTGGTTATGGTATAGGGGGTCTCTCGGTGGGGGAACCTAAGGAACTAATGTATGAAGTGCTGGATAACCTTATGCCGATCATGCCAGAGGACAAACCACGTTACCTAATGGGCGTTGGCTCACCGGATTGTTTGATTGAAGGGGTTGTCCGGGGAATTGATATGTTTGACTGTGTACTGCCAACCCGCATTGCCCGTAACGGCACGGTATTTACCCGTAACGGCAAATTGACCGTACGAAATGCCGAATATGCCAGAGATTTTTCACCGATGGATAAGCATTGCAACTGCTATGCCTGCCAAAATTACTCCCGGGCCTATATTCGACACCTTATCAAAGCCGATGAAATTTTAGGGATTCGTTTAACAACCATCCATAATTTACATTTTCTACAGGATTTAATGGAAAACATTCGTCAGGCCATTCGTGAGGATCGTTTATTGGCATACCGAGAAGAATTTTTAAAAGTTTTTAATGCAGGATAAATTTTCTTAATTTGGCAGGGAAATAAATAAAAATAAAGAATTTTAAATTGATGATGCAGAAGGGAGGTTCTTGTTTTGAATTTTGGTCCACAGACAGCTTCTATTATTTACATTGTAGCGTTATTTGCTATCCTTTACTTCTTAATGATCAGACCTCAACAAAAAAGACAAAAACAACACGCAGCCATGATCAAAGGTCTCAATGTAGGTGATCATATCGTTACCGTGGGAGGGCTTTTGGGTTCAATCATTAAGATCAAAGAAAACTCAATTGTTGTAAGGATCGCTGATAAGGTACATGTGGAATTGTTAAAAAGTGCCATCGCACAGGTTACCGAAAAGAAAGACGAGGATTAAATAAGTTAAAATTGTCATAGAAAAAATAGAGTAGGCCAGTCCTACTCTATTTTAACATACACAAAAGCCCAAGGCCCATGACTCAAATTCCAAAGCCCAAAAAAGCTGAAGATTTGAAAGTTGATGGCTGCTGACGGCCTAAAAGGAGTGGTTTCCTTGAACATAACTCTAGAAGATGTCAAAGAGAATCCGATGGTCGATGCTTGCATTCGTAAAGGTAATGAGTATCTTGGAGTTATGGGTTTTACCGAACATAGTTATCGGCATATTAACTTGGTTTCCAGTATAGCCAGAAATATTTTAGAAAAATTGGGTAGGCCCCAAAGGGAATGTGAGCTTGCTGCCATTGCCGGCTATATGCATGATATAGGGAACGTCATTAATCGTAATGATCATGGTATTTCCGGTGCCAATATTGCCTTTAATCTTCTATTAAATATGGGTATGTCGCCGGAAGAGGTGTGCATGGTGACTTCGGCTATCGCTAATCATGAAGAACAATATGGCTACCCAGTCAATACGGTGGCTGCGGCATTAATTGTGGCAGACAAATCCGATGTACACCGTTCCAGGGTGCGCAATCAGGATTTTGCTACCTTCGACATCCATGACAGGGTTAATTATGCTGCATCCCATGCCTTTGTTTATGTTAATGACGATATAAGAACCATTACCATGGAATTAAACATAGATATTGAAATTTGTCCCGTAATGGAGTATTTTGAAATATTTCTCAGCAGGATGACCCTTTGTCGAAGGGCCGCAAATTACCTGGGTTGTAACTTTCAATTGGTAATTAATGGAGCCAAATTACTATAATTAGAAGATTGCCTTAATTGACAGGATATTTTAGCGGGTATATAATTATTTTTGTTTATCTGTAGTATAAAAGGGGGAAATTTGGAGATGAAATGGGGTAGAGTACTCAGACTCTTTGCAGTTGTCATCGCAGTAATTGTCATCGCAGCTTTTAGTGTGCAGCCCATCTTCCCGAATGTAAAGTGGCTACCGCTGACGAATCAAATACCTCTGGGCCTGGATTTACAAGGCGGCGTTCATGTGGCTCTGGAGGCCAAGGATACTGACCAGGCCAAGGTAAATAAGGAAACCATGAGACAACTTCAGGAAACCATTGAACGCCGGGTCAATGCCTTTGGTGTTTCGGAACCCATTGTCCAGCAAGAGGGTAACAATCGCCTTATCGTAGAATTGGCCGGTATTAAAGATCCTGAAAAAGCAGTGGAAGAAATTGTAAAAACAGCCTATCTTGAATTTAAAACCGAAGATGGCCATACCATTCTGACTGGTGCTGATTTAAAGAATGCCGTGGAATCCATGGACCCAACCTCCAATGCGGTAGAAGTGGGTTTGGAGTTTAACAATGAAGGTACCAGGAAATTTGCCGAGGCCACCAGTGAAAATGTCGGCAGGCCTATCGCCATTATCCTGGATGATAAAGTCTTACAAACCCCCGTGGTGTCAGAGCCTATTACTGGTGGAAAAGCCAGAATTACTGGCTATGCCAGTCTTGATGAAGCCCATACGATGGCAGTTTTGCTAAAATCCGGTGCTTTGCCCCTGAAAACAGAGGTTATTGAAAAAAGAACCGTAGGTCCCAGTTTGGGTGCTGATTCCCTTAGTAAATCCATTAAGGCTGCAGCCATAGGAATTGTTGCCATTTTCCTTTTTATGTTAGGGTATTATCGTTTACCTGGCATGGTGGCCAACTTTGCCTTGATCGTTTATGGGGTAATCGTGCTGATGATTTATGCAGCCATGAATGTGGTGCTAACCCTACCTGGTATAGCGGCCTTTGTACTGTCTTTAGGTATGGCGGTGGATGCCAACGTTATTATCTTTGAACGTGTAAAGGAAGAGTTAAAGAGCGGCAAGAGTCTGCGTTCCTCTATCGAATCAGGGTTTAAACGTGCCTTTGTGGCGGTTCTTGACTCCAACGTTACCACTCTGATTGCTGCCGTGGTACTTTTCTACTTTGGTTCCGGCCCCATCAAAAGTTTCGCCGTGGCTCTTTCTGTGGGGATTCTGACCAGTATGTTTACAGCCATCACCTTTACCAGGTGGATGCTGCATCTTACAGCAAGTACTGGTATTAAAAATACCAAATTATACGGTGCGTAGGGGGGTAAATTAAATGTTTCATATTATAAAATCCAGAAAAATATTTTATATTATCTCCCTGGTCATTATCCTTGTTGGTGTAGTTTCACTATTCACACGGGGGCTCAACCTAGGCATTGATTTTACCGGTGGTAACTTTGTGGAGCTGAGGTTTAATCAAGCAGTAACAGCAGATCAAATTCGCACTGCCCTAGCTGAGCATCAGTTGGAAGACAGCAAAATCCAAACCAGTGGAGAAAATACGTATATCATCAGAACCCATGCTTTATCCCAGGTAGCGAGTGAAAAGGCCTTTAATGACATTAGTGAAAAATTGGGCGGAGCCACCATGCTGCGAAATGAACTGGTGGGTCCGGTTGTAGGCAAAGAACTTACCAGACAAGCTATTTTGTCATTGATAATTGCTTCTGTTTTAATGATTCTCTATATCACTTGGCGTTTTGAGTTCCTGCAAGGTATATCTGCCATTGTGTCCCAGATGCACGACGTTATGGTAATGGTTGGTTTTGCCTCACTATTACAAATCGAGATAGACAGCACCTTTGTAGCTGCGGTGTTAACCATTATTGGTTATTCTATTAATGATACCATTGTAATTTTTGATCGTATCCGCGAAAATTTGAGAATAAACCGTAAGGAAGAGCTGGCGGAATTGGTTAACAAATCCCTCTGGCAAACCATGGCTCGTTCCATTAATACTGTATTAACAGTGGTGTTTGTGCTGCTAGCATTATTAATCTTTGGCGGCAGCACCATCCACAATTTTATCTCCCTACTGTTAATTGGTGTTATAGTCGGGTGCTACTCATCGATCTTTATTGCAGCTCCAATGTGGTTCGACTTAAGACGAAGGCAAAAGGCACGTAAAGCTGCTGAAAAGGCTACGGCATAATACAACAAAATAAAGCGCGGGGGATAAACCTCGCGCTTTATTTTACTATCAGGAATTATAAGATTTTAAGGATGATCGTATAGAAAAGCGAAGGCTCGTGCTATGGGCTCGCGTGCCCATTAGGGTATGCGTAGCCTTAAGGGCATAAACGAGCCAAGCTTTTCTAAGCATATTCACCCCGATGGAGGAGGAACTTTATGTTAGAGAAACTGGATAGTCAACAGCAAGGCAACAGGATTATCGTCACAGTTATTGGTCAAGACAAAGTAGGTATTATAGCAAAGGTAGCTACGATTTTGGCAGAACACAGCATAAATATTCTAGATATTAGCCAAACCATTTTGCAAGAGTTTTTTGCTATGGTGTTGGTGGCAGATATGGAAAAGAGTAACCTTTCCTTTGAAAACTTAAAGGAAAAACTAAATAACTTGGGCCAGGAATTAGGTTTAAAAATAGATGCTCAGCATGAGGATGTATATCGATATATGCACCGGATTTAATTGTGGCAGCCTAGGAGGTATATATGTACAGTGTAAATGAAGTTCTGGAGACCATTCGTATGGTACAGGAAGAGAATCTTGATATACGTACCATTACCATGGGTATTAGTCTGAGGGATTGCGCCGATGCTGACGCGGCGAAGGCCTGTCAAAGGATATATGATAAGATTACCAAACAAGCAGCTAATTTAGTTAAAACCGGCGAAGAAATTGAACGTGAATATGGTATCCCCATTATTAATAAACGTATTTCAGTCACGCCAATTTCCTTGGTGGCCGAAAGCAGTGCTGCTGATAATTATACAGTTTTTGCTGAAGCCATGGATAAGGCTGCCAAAGAAGTGGGTGTAAACTTTATTGGTGGTTTTTCTGCCTTAGTGCACAAGGGATTTACCAAGGGTGATAGAATATTAATCAACTCAATCCCCGAAGCTCTGGCTGCCACCGAAAGGGTTTGTTCTTCCGTTAATGTAGCTACCACTAAGGATGGTATCAACATGGATGCCGTTTACCTTATGGGGCAAGTGGTTAAGGATTGTGCCGCCAGAACTGCGGATAAGGATGGCTTGGCCTGTGCCAAGCTGGTCGTTTTCTGTAACGTTCCCGAGGACAATCCCTTTATGGCAGGAGCCTTTCATGGTATTGGTGAGGCAGAGTGTGTTGTTAGCGTAGGAGTTAGCGGCCCGGGTGTAGTTAAAAACGCTGTGGAGAAGGTCAAGGGATCTGATTTTGGCACACTGGCTGAAACAGTCAAAAAGACTGCCTTCAAAATCACCCGTATGGGTGAATTGGTAGGGCGAGCAGCTGCCGGAAAATTGGGTGTACCCTTTGGCATTGTGGACCTATCCCTGGCCCCTACCCCGGCAGTGGGTGATAGTGTGGCGGAAGTACTTGAGGCTATGGGTTTGGAATGCTGTGGGACCCATGGTACGACAGCAGCCTTAGCCCTGCTTAATGACGCTGTTAAGAAGGGAGGAGCCATGGCTTCATCTTACGTGGGTGGTTTGTCCGGTGCCTTTATTCCCTTGAGTGAGGATGCAGGTATGATCCGGGCCGCCGAACGTGGTATTCTTACCTTGGAAAAACTAGAGGCAATGACCTGTGTGTGTTCTGTGGGCCTGGATATGATTGCTATTCCCGGGGATACTACCGCAGAAACCATTGCAGCCATTATCGCCGATGAGATGGCCATTGGCATGATCAACTTTAAAACAACCGCAGTTAGAATCATCCCTGCCCCTGGTAAAGCAATCGGCGACCGAGTTGAATTTGGCGGGTTATTAGGCCATGCCCCCATAATTCCTGTGAAACAATCCAGTTCCCTGGAATTCGTATCCAGGGGCGGACGCATTCCCGCCCCCATCCATAGTTTGAAAAATTAACGATATGCAGATTAAGAGCTTTTTAATGCCAATCGGTATTAAAGGGCTCTTTTCTATAATCCGTTCGCCATTAGCCAAAACCGAATGCTACAGCCAAAGGCTAAAAGCTAACAGCTAATTCGAGGTGTTATTTGTGGAATCCTTTACTTATGAAGTAACAGCGGAACGAGCGAAAATAAGGCTTGATATTTTCTTAACCAGCCAGTGTGAGGATCTCAGCCGATCTCATATTCAAAAACTTATTGAAGATGGTTATGTTACAGTAAATGATAAACCCGGTAAAGCGAATCATAAATTAAAGATCGGGGAGCTTGTCTGCATCCAAATTCCTCCGGCTGAGGAATTAAGGGTTGAAGCTGAGAATATTCCCCTTGATATTTACTATGAAGATCGTGATGTGGTGGTGGTAAACAAACCAAGGGGGATGGTGGTTCATCCAGCGGAGGGGAATACCAGTGGCACCTTAGTAAATGCACTGCTATATCATTGCCATGACTTGTCCGGTATTAATGGCATTATGAGGCCGGGCATTGTGCATCGTTTAGATAAAGACACATCCGGTCTGATTATGGTTGCCAAAAATGATCATGCTCACCAAAGCCTGGCCCAACAATTAAAGGACAGAACCGTTACCAGACGTTATCAGGCCTTAGTTCATCACAATATAAAAAAAGATGCGGGTACAATCAATGCACCCATCGGCCGTGACCCCAGGGAGAGACAGAGAATGGCTGTGATCAATCGAAATTCTAAGCCGGCCGTTACACATTTTACCGTATTAGAACGCTTTGGTGATTATACCATGATCGAATGCCGCTTGGAGACAGGCCGTACACACCAAATAAGAGTCCATATGAGTTATCTTGGATTTCCATTGGTGGGTGATCCCAAATATGGACCAGCTAAGGACCCTTTTAATTTAAATGGCCAACTTCTGCATGCCAAAATCCTTGGTTTTAAGCATCCCACCTCCGGCCAATACCTAGAATTTCAGTCCCCCTTGCCGGAAGTGTTCCAAAGGGTTCTGCGAAAATTGGGAAGAACTTAGCCATTAGCTATTGATTTGGGAAAACTCCAAAGGACATACAGGAAAGGTCCAAGGCGTAAATAGCCAAGGACCTTTGGTATCGAAGCAGACTGCCATAGCTAACGGCTAACAGTTAATAGCTAAAGGTTGTATAAAACTTTCCCACCTGCTAACAATAATGTTAGGAGGCGTTTTTTATGGAACAGGTAAATCAGGGAATGCTTTCATTACAGAAAAGAATTGACCTATTGGCCAAAAATATGGAAAAAATGAAATTAACGGAATATGTTGAACTGCTCGGGGATACGAAGCGTCTTTTATGGGTTAATTTCATTTCAGGCATTGCCAGGGGCTTAGGCATTGCCGTAGGATTTACCATTCTAGGTGCTGCACTACTGTTTGTCTTACGAAAACTGGTGATGCTTAATTTGCCGGTAATTGGGGGTTTTATTGCACAAGTGGTTCAAATGGTGCAAATAAAAATGTATTAGTCTATTACTGAAACCAGACTAATACTTCTGCGAAAAGAGCTGCAACCCCGGCTGCCATCAGGGGCCCCACCGGCTGGCCGTTAAAAAAGATAATACCGATCACGGATCCCACGATTAAGCCAAAGATAATGCTTGGATCAATTTGCATAAGTTTTAAACCCTCACTGTTTAAGTGGGTAGCTAGTATCCCGCCGACAATGGCCATTAATCCTGGTAGTGAGGAGACATTGTAAAGTAAATCACGGGTGGTAACCTTGTCTGTGGCGATGGGTACTAGAATGGAGAGCAACAAAAATAGCAGGCCTAACTCTAAGCCATGGGTTTCTAAATAGGGAAAAATAAAATCCAATTTACTAAATTGAAATATTAATATAATGCTGGCGCAGCTGGCAATAAGGTTAGATTTAGCCACTAAGCCAATAAGCAGCAAGATTACCATGGTCGTTTCTCCGGAGTACATAGACTTAGCTCCTTTTAATGGACAGGTTTTATATAGAATATATATGCGACCATGGTAACGACTAGCACGAATAAAGTTAGGATGATTATTTTGTATGATGGAGTAAGACTGCTTTAAGGGTATCTGCCCTTAGACCAACCCTTAGGGCCTCCAGTGCCAATACCTCATGAGGATTCACATTGCCGATATTAACATTTGGACCAAATCGGATAATTAACTCCTGTTGTTGCTCTTTAAGGGGAGCTTCCCAGATTAAACGAGAAGCATCACCAATGCCATAGACCAGTTCTTCTAAATCCGACACAATCAAATTACCATCCTTATCATAAAGTCCAACTGCTTTGCCAGACTCCCGCCCTTCCACAATTACATGGGTAGCCCCATAGGACAAATCATGATTAACTAACTGAACAATTTCCTTAATCTCCACCTCATCATTGGGATCCTTCTTACCCACCTCCGTTAAAACCTTGAATCCCATTTCCACTGCAGTTGTAATTGCCTCAGCACGTAGGTTTAAATCCAGATCAATTGTACCATCTGAAACCTCAATGGCTGTGAAGCCAAAATCCCTGGCCATTGCCAAATATTGTCTGAGCTTGTCCTGAAGGATTGCTACTTCTAAAAATGTACCCCCGGGGTAGATATCGACACCATGTGAACGTACTAAGTGGATTTTCTCTTCTAAAATATCGTTATCATACAATGCTGAAGTGCCAAAACCAAGTTTTAAAAAATCAATGTAGTTGGCGGACAGGTTTAGAAGGTCTCTCGTCTCACCCAAACCTAACCCTTTGTCGATGACCATAGACATACCGGTTAAGCGAGGTTTACTTATTCTCTTACCCAATGGAAATTGGAGTAGTTCCTGCCAGGAGTATTTCCCCCCACGAATGTTCATTAACCAACAGCTCCTCTCACGATCCGCTAAGGCGGAACGTCTGACACCTCCTTTTTATACGTCATAGGAATGTGAAAGGCTTTATTCTGAGATTAATTTATGCCGTGATCCCTTTAGTGGTCACTAATTTTTGGACTCGCCATTATTTACCTGTACAACCTCATTTATCCTATCCATTATCCTATCCATGCTTTTTTCGGGCATGGGCTTACGGGTAACGAAAGATGATTTAGAACGCCAAGTTAAGGAATTATAAATTAAGAAGGAATGTTTTACCTGTTTAACAATAATCTGTTTTGGTTGCTTTGGCTTTGCAGTACTATCCTTCTCCTGGGATGATTGAATTGCCTTAACCTTAATAAAGATAAAGGAAAGGATTGCAGATACCGCAGCCAAACCGGCTGAGGCCCAAAACATAATATCTGGCCCCTTTGATACTAACCATCCAAATAAGGGAGGTCCTGCGGCAACACCAAGAAAACGGACACTGCCATATAATGAGGTCACTAAGCCTCTTTCATCCTTTTCCGTTGAGCTGGTAATTAAAGTATTGAGGCAGGGCAACACGAAACCAGTACCTATTCCCGCCACAGAAATGCCAACAAAAAAGATATAGACATTATTAAATAAAGGTAGTGTGACTAAGGATGCGGCAATTAAACTGTGTCCAATGACCACCAGCCATTTCATTAATTTAAATTTCTTTTTGATTAAGGCACCGGTAATATAGGAAGTTGTACTCATAAATAATAAAGGGATGGCAAGGACGGCACCCTTTCTAACACCTTCCAGACCATATTTTTTTTCCAGGTAGTCGGAAAGATAAAATAATACCCCGAACAGGATTAAAAGGGCTGTAGAACCTGCAAAAAAACTGGTTAAGAGCAAGGGAGATTTTTTCTTAAATATTTTCTTAATGGAGCTAACATACTCATTTACCTTTTTGGGTTCCTTTTTTGACTCAGGTTCTTTACAAAAAAACCAAACTCCCAGGATAACGATGGCGATAACAATGGGAAAGAAAAAGAAAATGGCCCACCAGGCGATTAAAGCCACCAAGGAACCAAGAATGGGGCTGGCTACTTTACCCAAACCATTGGAAGCTTCAATGACACCCAAGGATTTGGCCCGTTCCTTTCCTTTCCATAAATCCCCGCAAAAGGCCATGGCGATTGGTGCTGTGCCCGCAGCACCAATACCTTGGATAATCCGGCCCCCCAAGATCCAGTGAAAAGCGTTCTCTTTAAAAATTAAGGCGGCAGCACCAGCCAGGAGTCCCCCTAGCCCATATAAAAAAAGACCGGGGATAATTATTTTTTTTCTACCAAAACGGTCTGATAAAAAACCGGCGAAGGGTATAACAATTCCCGCTGGCACAGAGAACAGAGTAATAAGTAGACTAATTTGCATTTGTGAGACATTGAGCGATTTTGCCATTTGTGGCATTACAGGAATTAACATCGAATTTCCCAGTACCATGATTAAGGGAATACCGGCCAGAGCTGCCAATGTAAATTTATTCACTTTGTTTTCTTGCTGTCCATTGGATGCTGCCTGCGACAAAAAAATCACGTCCTTAAATTTGTGATCAGCGAAAATATTTTGTCTCCGAAACGATATTCCTATGCATTTAACAGGTTCAACCAGCATATTTAAAGTTATGGAAAAAATAGCAACGGAGGGATCATGTGTTTTTTGTCGCAGATAAAATAGTTTTTGCCATGGCCATGTTACGCTGTTTATCCGCCAGTATTGAAATGACAGCCGCCATGTTAATGTTAAAATATGGACGGGTAGAAACCGCCCTCAAAATTAATGCCGTTTTAGCTCTGGTCGGACCCTCTGTCATGATTATCGTAACAACCTTAGGTTTGGCAGGCCTCGCAGGAAAGATCTCATTAAGCAAATTAGGAATTATTTTTAGCGGTGTTGCGCTAATATTTTATGGTATAAGCAGACCTTAGATAGCTATGAGCCTTGGGGGTCATAGCTATTTTCTTCTGGTTGTATTTTTTAATATTTGACCTCTATTCCACGTAATTGCTCTTCGATTGATAACTTGTCCGTTTGGGGAGAGCGAAGGAATTACGAACGCTTTGCCTTGCTCCTTAACTCCCTTTTTAATGCGTTTTACTTGGCGTTCGCTTAAGTTTAAAATTTCCGCAGCCTCACGGATAGTCATTTTCCCATCTAGCAGACAACCGCAACATATAGCTTATTTCAGTATCATCCCTTCATTCTATCCAGGGTGACATTTTCTCAGAAACATTTCAGGGTAACATTATTACAGAATTAACACAATATTTCGAGAATAAGTCTTGCTGAAAGACATATTTTCATTTATACTACTATTAACTTAATATATAGATGAAAGGGGAAGCTATTTATGTTTTCAAGTTATGTAGAAGAGTACAAAAAGAAGCTTGTTTCTGCTGATGAGGCAGCAAAAGTAGTAAAATCCGGTGATTGGGTAGAATATGCTTTTGGTATTGCATGTTCTGATGCCTTTGATAAAGCTCTTGCCAAACGCAAAGACGAACTAAAAGATGTAAATATACGTGTTGATATCGGTGCTTACCCCCATTATACCCTGGAAGCCAGCAATGAAGTTTTCACCTGGAACAGTTGGCATGTTGCTGGACATGACAAGGCTTGGATCAACAAAGGGCTTTATTATATTCCTATGAAATTCCATGAAATCGTTCCGATGACAAAAGAAAACTGCGTGCCCAATAATGTTTTTGTCGCTCAGGTCAGTCCGATGGATAAACACGGTTATTTCAGCTGGGGAGCAGGTGCACCAAGTGCAATGGCAGCCTTTGAAACGGCTCAATACAGGATTTTAGAAGTTAACCCCAAGATGCCTCGTGTATTGGGCGGCGGACAGGAATGTATACATATCTCTAGGGTAGATTATGTAATCGAAGTTGATAACAACATTCCAACCTTACCCGATAACCCTCCCAGTGAAATTGATGTTCAGTTAGCTGGAAACATCATCGGTAAATTGAGAGACGGTTGTTGTATCCAATTGGGTATCGGTGGTGTTCCGAATGCTGTTGGTGCGATGATAGCAGCATCCGACTTAAAAGATCTGGGTGTTCACACCGAAATGTATGTCGACGCTTATGTTAAAATGGCAGAAGCCGGAAAAATCACAGGTAAGTATAAAAATTTAGATAAGTATAAGCAAGTGTTCTCATTTGCCATGGGTTCACAAAAATTATACGATTATATTGATGATAACCCCGGTTGCGTAGCTTACAATGTTGATTATACAAATCATCCCTCAATAATTGCACAGATAGACAACTTTGTTTCAATCAATGCCTGCGTTGAGGTAGATCTGTTTGGCCAGATATGTTCTGAGAGTGCAGGAACCAAACATATCAGCGGCACTGGCGGACAGCTTGATTTTGTAGAAGGTGCTTATAAATCAAAGGGCGGACAAAGCTTCGTGTGTACACCATCTGTTAAAGAAATCAAAGGTAAGAGAGTATCTGCAATAAAACCAATTCTAACTCCTGGTGCTATCGTGACTTGCCCAAGATCTGCTGCACATATGATCGTAACTGAACAGGGGATTGCCAATATGAAAGGTAAGAGCACATGGGAACGTGCCGAAGCTTTAATCAATATTGCACATCCTGACTTCAGAGAAGAATTGATCAAAGATGCAGAGTCAATGAATATTTGGAGAAAAAGCAACAAATAGTATCAATATAACTAGTTAAAAACAAAAAAGTCGCAATTGCGGCTTTTTTGTTTTTAACGGATTATTGTGGACAATGAACCGGGCATCCCGGGGCTTCACTCGAATTAAAGCGTTCAAGGGGTTCCTGGCAAAAGCAGGGGGTTGTGGGCGATGGGCCTTGGGGGTCATGGCTATTTTGATCTTTTGGTTGACAGTGGTAAAAAGCAATGATAAACTAAGTTTCGATATAAATCCTTTAAGTTGGTTCAGAGAAGCCGGTAAGGATATAGATTTACTCGTGGATCAGAGTTAAACTATACCTACCGGAAGGTAGGTTTTTTGCATGACTGATAGTATATAACTTTCCGCTGTACATAAACTACTTTATGAATGAATGACTCAAGGGGACGGCTAACGACGAATAGCTAACGACTATTACGGAGGTGTCTAACGATGAATGAACGTGATTTAAAGGAAAAGGCTCAAATACTTGACGATAAAGGTATGAGAAGAGCAATGGTGCGCATTGCCCATGAGGTTATAGAGCGCAATAAAGGGGTCGAAAACCTAGTTTTGATCGGTATTCGACGTCGTGGTGTGCCTTTGGCCCAAAGGTTGGCTAAGTTTATCAATGATATCGAAGGGACCAGTGTGCCAGTGGGTATCCTGGATATCACCCTTTATCGAGACGATTTAACCACTCTGGCTAATCAGCCCCAAGTTCATCAGACAGAAGTAGCTTTTCCCATCACAGGTAAAAAAGTTGTACTGGTGGATGATGTGCTTTATACTGGCCGTACCGTAAGGGCAGCCCTTGATGCCATCATGGACTTGGGCAGACCAGAGGTGGTACAATTGGCTGTCCTAATTGACCGGGGACACAAAGAGATTCCCATTCGGGCTGACTATGTCGGCAAGAATGTTCCCACATCCCGCAAAGAAGTCATATCCGTCCGTTTAGCGGAAATTGATCAAGAAGAAAGAGTCGTCATTCTCGCAGGAATTGAATAAAGTCAACCTGATAGAACCTTTAAATTTGGTCCAGAGAGGCCGGCAAGGTAAATCCTCCAGGGTGAGGAATCAGGCTTAAATTTCCATCGGGAATGAGCCACTTTTCGAATGCCGGCCTCAACCAGATTTGTCTGGTTGGGGCTTTTTTTCTGGCCTTTTATAGGCTGATGGCTAACGTGTTAACCGGGAAAGCTAAGAGTTGTGAAAAGGGTATTGAAATGAGGAGGGTTGATACATGTTTTGGCAGAGAAAGGATTTGTTAGGCTTAAGATATCTGACCCCGGAAGAAATTAATTTAATATTAGACACAGCGGGACCGATGAAGGAAATAATTGGTCGTAAAATTAAAAAGACCCCAACCTTGCGGGGTCGTAGTATGGTAACCCTATTCTATGAGAATAGCACAAGGACCAGATCCTCCTTTGATTTAGCTGGCAAGTTTTTGAGTGCGGATACGGTGGGACTTTCCTCTTCCAGCAGTTCAGTTGCCAAGGGGGAAAGCCTAAGAGATACGGGCTTGACCCTAACTGCCATGGGTGTTGATGTGGTGGTTATTCGTCACCCGGCCAGTGGTGCGGCGGAATATTTAGCCAAGTGTATTCCTGCAGCGGTAATCAATGCCGGTGATGGAACCCATGAGCATCCTACCCAGGCCCTGTTGGACATGTATACCATCAGGGAGAAGAAAGGGAGTTTAACCGGACTAAAGGTAGCGATTATCGGAGATCTATTGCACAGTCGTGTGGCCCGATCGAATATCTGGGGTTTAACAAAAATGGGGGCAGAGGTAAGGGTGGCCGGACCCATGACCCTAATCCCACAGGATATAAAGGCGATGGGAGTCAAGGTTTATACCAAAGTGGAAGAGGCCTTGGCAGGGGCTGATGTAGTCAATGTCCTGCGTATACAGATGGAAAGACAGCAGCAGGGACTCTTCCCTTCAATTAGGGAATATAGCCGATTGTATGGCATCAATCAAAGCAGGTTAGAATTAACGGCTGCGGATGCGATTGTGTTACACCCGGGACCCATGAACAGGGGCGTCGAAATTGACCCACAAATCGCCTATGGCAACCGTTCTGTAATAACCGAGCAGGTAACCAATGGAGTGGCAGTGCGAATGGCTCTCCTCTATTTATTAACTGGGGGTGAATATCATGCGATATCTAATTAAGGGTGGTATTGTGGTAGATCCTGTGTCAGAGACGTTAACTCCCTTGGATATTTTAGTGGAAAATGGTTTGATCAAGGAAGTTGGCGACCTAAATGATCCTGAAGCACAAATCATAGCTGCGGAAGGGAAACTTGTTTGTCCTGGTTTTATTGATATCCATGTTCACCTGCGGGAACCAGGTTATGAGTATAAGGAGGACATCGCCAGCGGCACGAAAGCTGCGGCAATGGGGGGTTTTACAGCCGTGGCCTGTATGCCCAACACCGAGCCGGTGGCAGATAATGCCGCGGTGATCGGCCATATTCTGGCCAAGGCAGCGCAGGCCTCCTGCAAGGTATATCCAATTGGTGCCCTAACCAAGGGCTCCCAGGGCAAGGAATTAACAGAGATGGCAGATTTAAAGGATGCAGGTGTAGTTGCCCTGTCCGATGACGGTATGCCTGTGATGAATGCGGAGGTCATGCGCAGGGTCATGCAGTATGCGTCAATGCTGGATTTAACTGTGATTTCACATTGCGAAGACAGCAATCTTTCTGTCCAGGGTCAAATGCATGAGGGAGCCGTTGCCACCATGCTGGGTCTCAAGGGTATCCCCTCGGCTGCAGAGGAGGTTATGGTGGCCAGAGATATTTTACTGGCAGAATATACTGGCTGCAGGCTTCATTTAGCCCACATTAGTACCGAGGGCAGTGTTCGCCTGGTAAGACAGGCTAAAGCCAGGGGAGTGGCAGTAACGGCCGAAGCAGCGCCACATCATTTTACCTTAACCGAGGAAGCTGTTCAGGGCTTTAATACCAATGCCAAAGTAAATCCCCCCCTACGCTCCCAGGCAGACGTTGCAGCAGTAATAGAGGGGCTGAGGGACGGCACCATTGATGTTATCGCCACGGATCATGCACCCCATGCTTATCACGAAAAGGATGTTGAATTTCAATATGCTCCAAATGGTCTGATCGGCCTAGAAACAGCAGTGGGTCTTACCTTTACAAAATTAATTAAGACCGGTATTCTCACCATACCCCAGGCTGTGGCTAAACTTACCTGTAATCCCTATAAGGTGATTGGTCTGGCGGGGGGCCGCCTAGTGCCCGGCACGGCAGCAGATATTACCATCATCGACCCGGACCTTTGTGAAGTGGTTGACCCAGCAAAGTTAGTCAGTAAAAGCAAAAATACACCCTTTAGTCGCTGGAAGCTCACGGGTATGCCTATATTGACCATGGTGCAAGGCCGGATAATGATGCAGGATCGCAAACTACTGTAGCTATTAGCTGTGAGCGAAATGATAACGATAGCACCTGTTAGTTTGATGGATTTTATTTCCCGGAGGGGCCATGGCCTAGGTTTATTGCCAATAGAAAACTCTAGCCTATAAAAGCAAAGGCTAAGAATACAAACTTTACCCTAAGGAGGAGTTAACCCATGCCAAAAAAGCAGGGTATTAAGAAAGTACTTGTGATAGGTTCTGGCCCCATCGTCATTGGTCAGGCAGCGGAATTTGATTATGCAGGAACCCAGGCCTGCCGTTCCCTAAAGGAAGAAGGGCTGGAAGTGGTATTGGTTAACTCTAATCCAGCCACCATTATGACGGATGCCAACATGGCAGATAAAATATATATCGAGCCCCTCACACCGGAATTTGTCACCCGAATCATTCGTCAGGAGAAACCAGATGGTTTGTTGCCTACGCTGGGTGGACAGGTTGGGCTGAATATCGCCCTGCAGCTTGCGGAGCGGGGTGTTTTAGACCAAGAGGGAGTGGTTCTCTTGGGTACTCCCCTGGACTCTATCCGTAAGGCGGAAGATCGTGAAATGTTTAAATTGATGATGGAACAAATTGGCGAACCAGTACCGGAAAGCACCATCGTCTGCTCCCTGCGTGAAGCCTTAGAATTTGCCGATACCATTGGCTACCCGGTAATCGTACGGCCAGCCTATACCTTGGGAGGCACCGGAGGGGGTATTGCCCAAAATAGGGAAGAACTCAGGGCAGTGGCCATTCGGGGCTTAAAACACAGTTTGATTGGACAAATTCTGGTGGAACGCAGCGTTGCCGGTTGGAAGGAAATTGAGTATGAAGTAATCAGAGATCGTGCGGATAATTGTATCGTAGTATGTAATATGGAAAACTTTGATCCGGTTGGGGTGCACACCGGTGACAGCATCGTGGTAGCACCGGCCCAGACCCTCAGCGAAGAACAGTGTCAAATGTTCCGGGACGCTTCCTTTAATATGATCCGTGCCCTGGGGATTGAGGGTGGCTGTAACGTGCAATTTGCTTTGCATCCCCAAAGCTCTCAATATTATGTCATTGAGGTAAACCCGCGGGTTTCTCGTTCCTCTGCCTTGGCCTCCAAGGCAACCAGCTACCCCATTGCTAAGATTGCCAGCAAAATAGCCATCGGCTTAACCCTGGATGAGATTCGCAACTCAGTGACAGGCGGCACCTATGCTAACTTTGAACCTGTCCTTGATTACCTGGTGCTCAAATTTCCCCGCTGGCCCTTTGATAAGTTCAGCGAAGCCGACCGTACCCTGGGAACCCAGATGAAGGCAACCGGTGAAGTTATGTCCATCGACAGAACCTTTGAATCGGCCCTCTTAAAAGCCATTCGATCCTTGGAAATAGGTGTTTATGGACCAAGGTTGGCAGAAATGACAGATCTATCAGAGGCAGAATTGCTGGATAAATTGGCAAAGGCCGAGGACCAGAGGATTTTTGCCATAACGGAGTACTTCCGGCGTGGTGGTGACGTAAATAAGGCGGCAGAGGTAAGTGGTATCAATGTTTTCTTTTTAGAAAAAATTCATCGGGTAGTAGACTTCGAACAGCAGCTATGCCAGTCAGCCAAGACAAACCTAAGCAAAGAAATCCTGCTAAGGGCTAAGAAATATGGCATGGCGGATCAATACATTAGCTCACTTACGGATATACCTGAAGCAAAGCTAAGGGAATTAAGGAAGACTTATCATATTGAGCCTGTCTATCGGATGATCGATAGCATTGGGACTGAGTCGGAAGCGATTACGCCTTCCTATTACTCCAGTTATGAAGCAGAAAATGAGGCAATTCCCAACCAGTGTGCTAAGATTGTCGTATTAGGCTCAGGTCCTATTCGCATCGGCCAAGGAATTGAATTTGACTATTGTTCGGTACATTCTGTTTGGGCCCTAAGAGAGGAAAATATTGAGGCCATTATCATTAATAATAATCCTGAAACAGTCAGTACCGATTTTGATACTTCGGATGGACTATATTTTGAACCTCTTATTGCCGAGGATGTGCTGCATATTTTAGAAAGGGAAAAACCCCAGGGGGTTATCGTGCAGTTTGGTGGTCAAACAGCTATCAACTTGGCCAAACCCCTGGAGCAAGCGGGGTATCAGATTATCGGCACTTCCGTTGAAGCCATTGATATTGCCGAGGATCGGGAACGTTTTGACCAGCTGTTAACTGAACTGGGCATTCCCAAGCCACTGGGGCGTACTGCTTATTCCGTGCAGGAAGCAACCGTCATTGCTGAGGAAATTGGCTTTCCTGTGCTGGTGCGTCCTTCCTATGTATTGGGTGGACGGGCCATGGAAATCATCTATTCCCAGGAAGAGCTCTTATCCTACATGGCAAGGGCTGTTAAAGTGACACCGGATCACCCGGTGCTGGTGGATCGCTATATGCTGGGCCGGGAGTTTGAAGTGGATGCCATTTGTGATGGTAAAAGTGTCTTGGTTCCTGGCATTATGGAGCATATTGAAAGAGCCGGCGTACATTCCGGGGACAGTATCTCCGTCTACCCGGCCCAAAGTTTATCTGCCCAGCAGCTTGAGCAAATGGTCAGCTATACCAGAAGTTTGGCTCTGGCCCTAAATGTGAAAGGTTTAGTCAATATTCAGTACGTCCTGCATGAGGAACAGATTTATGTTATTGAGGTAAATCCTCGCTCCAGTCGAACAGTACCCTATATGAGTAAAGTAACCGGTATTCCCATGGTCAATCTGGCTACCAAATGTGCCTTAGGTAAAACCCTGGCAGAAATGGGCTATCAAGATGGACTTGTGCCGGATACCGGACTTGTGGCTGTTAAGGCACCCGTATTCTCCTTTGGTAAACTTTCCAATGTAGATGTTTCCCTGGGACCGGAGATGAAATCAACCGGCGAAGTATTGGGGGTAGACCGCCAATTATCCGTAGCTTTGTATAAAGCCATGCTGGCCGCAGGCACAGAGTTTCCTAAGCAAGGAACGGTTTTGGCTACCATAGCCAATCGAGATAAAGCAGAATCCCTCCCGATCATTCAGGGACTCCAGGAATTGGGTTATCAAATATATGCCACCAGGGGTACAGCAGAATTTCTGAAACAACATGGCATTGAAGTTACCGCTGTAAACAAGGTAGGGGAAGGCGGCGAAACCATTGTAGATCTCATCAAGGCCGGCAGGATTGACCTGGTCATCAATACGATTAGCCGGGGTAAAGAACCACAAAGGGATGGCTTTAAAATACGACGCAATGCCGTAGAACATGGTATCCCCTGCTTAACCTCCATGGATACAGCCTGGGCCGCCTTGGAAGTACTCCACGGCATCCAGGAAGGTGAACTGCCGGATTTAGTTCCCCTCCAGAATTATCTCCCTAAGGCTGAGTAAACCTTGCCAATGTTGGTATAAAGAGGGTAAACTTGAATTAGCCGTCAGCTATCCGCTTTATAAGCTTTGGGGGTATTGGCTAAAAAATCATCCGGCTATGATAAGAAAGAATCATCAGCCCATTAATAATTTTGGGGGTGACAGAAGATGTCCAAAATTACGGATGCCAAGGTCTTGGCAGTTTACAATGTGGCACCAAATACCTATTATATGGAATTAGAAGCCCCGGATATTGCCCGGCTTGCTGTGCCGGGCCAATTTGTGCATGTGAGGTGTAGTGATAGCCTAGACCCGCTGCTGCGCAGACCCATATCCATTCATATGGTCAGTCGGCCTAAGGGTGTCTTGGCCCTGCTTTTTAGAGTGGTGGGAAAAGGGACAGAAATGTTGGCACAATATAAGGCTGGCGACAAGGTTAACATAATGGGACCTCTGGGGCGGGGTTTTACACTGCCGCTGCCTGGTTCAAAGGTTGCCGTGGCCGCTGGTGGCATTGGCGCAGCTCCTCTGGTATTTCTGGTACAGGAATTGGCTAACCTGAAATGTCAAATTACCGTTTATTTAGGTGCCAAGGACAAGAAAAGTGTGCTTTGCGATGGGCAATTTGTGCAAATGGAAGCCGAGGTGGTCATTGCCACCGATGACGGTTCCCTGGGTTTTAAAGGTACCGTGCCAGAACTAATGCAGCGGCATATGGATTGGCGTAAAACTGCCCTGACCTATGTCTGCGGCCCTGGTCCAATGATGAAGGAAATATCCTCCATGCTGGCAGAAGCAGATGTGCCAGGTGAAGTGTCCCTGGAAGAGAAAATGGGTTGTGGTGTAGGAGCCTGCCTTTCCTGTGCAGTAAAAATTTCTCATCACGGGCAAATTAATACGAAACGGGCCTGCGCTGACGGGCCGGTATTTCCATCCTGGCAGGTGATCTGGGAGTGAAACCAAATCTAGCGGTAAAAATTGGCCAACTTAAAATGCTTAATCCAGTTACCACTGCCTCTGGAACCTTTGGCTATGGACAAGAATATTCTCCCTATGTCGATATAGATCGTCTGGGTGCCATCGTGGTTAAGGGAACGACCCTGGAACCAAGGGAAGGCAATCCCACACCCAGATTAGTAGAAACCCCAGCCGGTATTTTAAATTCCATCGGCTTGCAAAATGTCGGGGTTGATCATTTAATCCAAGCGTACTTACCCTACTTTGCAAAATTAACAACTCCGGTCATTGTCAATATTTCTGGCAACACCATTGAAGATTATGCTGATTTGGCAGCCAGACTGGATGGTCTTGGGGGCATTGCCGCTCTGGAGGTCAATATATCCTGCCCCAATGTTAAGAAGGGAGGGATGGCCTTTGGCAGTGATGCCAAGACTGCCGCAGAAGTAACGAAAGCAGTTCGCCAAGCCACAACCCTGCCTGTGATTGTCAAACTGTCCCCCAATGTAACGGATATTACAGAAATTGCCAAATCAGTGGAAGCGGTTGGTGCAGATGGACTATCTGCCATCAATACTTTACTTGGTATGGCCATCGATGTCCAAAGGAGAAAGCCAGTCTTAGGCAACATTCTGGGTGGATTATCCGGCCCCGCTGTAAAACCCGTGGCGGTACGGGCAGTGTGGCAGGTGTATAAGGCTGTTACTATTCCCATTATTGGCATGGGTGGCATTATGAATGCTGCGGATGCACTGGAATTTATTCTTGCCGGTGCCACAGCGGTGGCAGTGGGAACGGCCAACTTTGTCAACCCCCGGGCTACCCTTGAGGTACTTGAAGGAATTGAAAACTATTTAATGGAGCATGGTATGAACGACATTAATCAACTGATCGGGGCTGCCCATCGCTAGGGAACAGACCAGAGGAGGCTTTATGATCGATAAAGAACAGAGGGCGAAGGAAAGTTTAATCGTGGCCTTGGATGTTGATACCAGGGAAGAAGCACTTAAGTTGACCCAAGATCTTTCACCCTATGCCGGCTGCTTTAAAGTAGGTATGCAGTTGTTTTACAGCCATGGCCCTGAGATTATTAGACTGATCAAGGATCAAGGGGTTAAGGTCTTTTTAGATTTAAAGCTGCATGATATACCTAATACTGTTGGACAAGCAGCCAGGGTTTTGGCGGGATTAGGGGCCGACATTATCAATGTCCATGCCAGCGGTGGTGTGGCCATGATGCGGCAGGCGGCTGAGGCAGTAAGAGAGAGGGCCTATGCCCTGGCCCAACCAACTCCTTTGGTTATTTCGGTAACCGTATTAACCAGTATGGATCTTCGGGTTTTTAATCATGAAATTGGCATACCTGGGACAATTCAAGATAAGGTCAGGGAATGGGCACACATGACCCAGGAAGCTGGCCTGGATGGTGTGGTAGCATCACCCCGTGAAATTGAAACCATTCGGCAGACCTGTGGCCCAGAGTTTAAGATTATCACCCCCGGTATTCGCCCGGCATGGTCTGCGGCTGGTGACCAAAAAAGAATTATGACACCGGGGGAGGCTATCAAACAGGGGGCATCTTACATCGTAGTGGGACGTCCCATTACCAGTAATGTAGAACCCATTGCAGCAGCTCAGAAAATACGCTCAGAAATAATCGAGGTACTTTAAATGATACGTTTTTTCCTGGTACTGCTTGTAACCCTGGTAATTGATCAACTTAGCAAGTATATTGTGATAAAAAACATGTTGCTGGGGGAATCAATTCCCCTGGTAACTGGAATTTTTCATCTAACCTATATTCAAAATCCTGGTGCTGCCTTTGGTATGTTGGCCGGCAAAACCTGGTTTTTTGTCGTCGTAACCCTATTGGTTTTAGGTGCCATGGCCTTTGGCTATCGCTGGATCCAACAATCCGGGGCTTTATATCAATGGGCCCTGGGCCTGGTAGCGGGCGGAGCCATCGGAAATCTGATTGACCGGATTCGTTTTGCCAAGGTCATTGATTTTCTTGATTTTAGAATTTGGCCTGTTTTTAACCTGGCAGATACAGCCATCTGCATTGGTGTGGGCTTAATCCTGCTGGATACCCTGCGTGAATTTAAAAAAGAAAGGAACTGAGGTTACTGCATGGAAAGAGAAGAAATCATTGAGATATTTACAAAAACGGGTGCGATGCTGACCGGGCACTTCCTGTTGACCTCGGGTAAACATAGCAACCGCTATTTCCAGTGTGCCCAAGTGTTGCAGCACCCCCAATATACCCAGGTACTGTGCCAGGCATTGGCGGAGAGCTTTAAGAATCAGGCTGTTCAGACGGTAATTGGTCCTGCCATGGGGGGGATTTTGGTATCCTACGAGGTGGCCAGGGCACTGGGTGTACGTAGCTTATTTACTGAAAGAGTAAATGGCAAGATGTCCCTGCGAAGAAATTTTTCCATCCAACCGGGTGAAAGGGTACTGGTGGTGGAGGATGTGATAACCACCGGCGGTTCCGTGGCCGAGGTAATTGATGTGGTCAAGGGCATGGGCGGCGAAGTTGTGGGAGTAGGTGTCCTGGTGGACCGCAGCAACGGCCGGGCCAATCTCGGTGTAAGAACCGAGGCCTTATTAACGGTTGCAGTAGAAACCTACGAGCCTGAAAGCTGCCCTCTTTGTGCTGCTGGTACACCCGCTGTCAAACCAGGCAGCCGTCAAATAACCTAAAAATATGCCAATAAAACTCCTCTAGCTGGAAAACCTATAGAGGAGTTTTTTCTTTTCAATGGCTCAAGTGAACAGGCGGGGGTGTTGTAATGCCGCAGTATAAAAGGGTTATTTACATTATCATTGATTCATTTCATCCCAGGGCACTGGAACATTGTATGGCCCGGGGTGAATTGTCGGCCTTTTCTTTTTTAATCCAGAAGGGCAGCCTAGATCCAGACTGTGTATCAATATTTCCCACCATGACCCCAACCTGTACCAGTACATTGGCCACTGGCGCACCACCATCCACCCATGGAATTCCTGGCATGGTTTGGTATCACAGGGGAGAGCGGAGGTTTGTCGATTATGGATCTTCGTGGCTTTCTTTTATTAAAAATGGTTTCATTCAAACGGCCCAGGATTTCTTGTATAATCTAAATCATCGGCAATTGGGCTGGCAGGTACAGACCATTTATGAAAGTTTAGAGCCCAGGGGCTATTATACCGCTGCGGTAAACCCTCTCATATATAGGGGAAATACCGAATATATAGCCCATATTCCCTTCATTTTTAAATTGCTTACCTTGTTTCAACTGGAAGATACGAAAGTATATGGTCCCAAGGGTTTTTGTTTAGGCAGGGCCTATCAACCACCAGGGGATTTGAGGCAGCGTGTTGAGGAAGTGCGTTACTGGGGAAAATTGGGTATTAATGATAAATTTGCGGTTAGGGCGGCCAAATGGTTTTTACAACAGGAAAAGAAACCGGATTTATTAAGTATCTATCTGCCGGATACCGACAGCAAAGCCCATGCGGATAATCCTGATTGCTGTCAACCCTGTTTAACCAGGTTGGATAAAGAGCTTGCCAGTATCTTGGATTGTTTTCCCAGCTGGGACGAAGCCTTGGCGGAAAATATATTTATTGTTGTGGGGGATCACGCCCAGTCTGCCTTAATGCCGGGCAAGCAGTCCTTGGTAAATGTACCAGCTCTTTTGAGGGCATATTCCCAAGCCAGGGCTGGAGAGGATTTTGTGCTGGACAGGGATATTGCTATTTGTTCCAATGAACGGATGGCCTATATTTATATTCTAACATCTAGCCCAGGTATCAAAAAAGATCTCGTTAAGTGCCTAGCGGAGGAACCTAAGATCGATCAGGTCATCCATAAAGAAAATTCCCGCCACCATGTGGTAACGGATCGGGGAGAATTAAGCTTTTGCCAGGGAACCAGTTATTTCGATTGCTATGGCAACGGCTGGGAGGTGACAGGTGCCTGGGAAGCTCTGGATCTAAAAATAAAGGATGGTCAAATCCAATACGGTGATTACCCCAATGCCTTGGAGCGAATCGCCCAATGTTTCGAAAACCCCCACGGCGGCGATCTTGTTATCACAGCCAAACCAGGTTATTTGCTGCTTGGGGAAGGGGTGCCCAAATGGTATGGCAGGGGAAGTCATGGTTCCCTACACAAGGAGGACTCATTGGTCCCCTTAATTATCAGCGGGGCTTCCCAAAAAATCGAGAAGCCCCGGCTGGTTGATATTGTTCCTTTTATAAAGACACTACTGCCTTGAATTAGCGAATAGCCATTAGTGTCAGCAAACTTAAAGCTAATCGGCGGATAACTTTTCCACCAATTCCTCACTGGGGGAAACATATAGGGTTTGTTGATGGTCGTAGATAACCATGCCTGGCTTAGCACCATTGGGTTTGCGCACATGGCGGCGCAAGGTAAAATCAACCGGTACTTTACCTGCTTGCCTGGATTTACTAAACCAGGCTGCCAAAGTGGCTGCTTCCAGGAGGGTTTGTTCAGGCACCTCCCCGGCAATATTACGGATGATTACATGGGACCCAGGAATGTCTTTGGTATGCAGCCAAATATCATCATCTCCTGCTAAACGTAAGGTTAAATAATCGTTTTGTTTATTATTTTTACCTACTAGAATGGTGATCCCTTCTGAAGAGAGGAAGGACATCGGTTCTGGTCTGGTTTTTTCCTTCTTGGCCCGGGATCGAGGGTTTTGCCCCCGGGGTTTAAGATAGCCTTGCTCCTCTAATTCACTTTGTATTTCTTTTAAATCCTCCAGGTGCATGGCTTGGGTAATGGCTGTTTCCACTGCTTCCAGATAGTTAAGCTCGGTTTCGGCCTGATCTAAATGCACCAAGACAGCTTCCCTTGTGTTTTTTGCCTTTAGGTATTTTTTAAAAAATTCCTGGGCGTTTTGTGATGGCGTGAGGGATTGATCCATTGAAATAATCATTTCTTTTCCCTCAGGGTCATAAAAGTTTTGTACCCTGGCCTCCGTGCCTTGGTCAATTTGGTATAGGTTAGCGGTTAATAATTCTCCTTGAATACGATATTCATTTGCCCTTTCAGCAGAATCCAGGGATTTTTGATAAAGGGTAATTTTCTTTTTTAAGCGCCCGATTTCCTTGCGCAGGGTCTGTAAAAGAGAATGACGGAAGGAATCCAGCTGTCGCAGTCCGGTGATCTTTGTATAGTACTGATCTAAAATAACATTCATCTTGTTTTCTTCTCTTTTGAAAGCTTTCATATGTTGTAAATCGATGGCAGAAAATTCAAGGGGTAAAGCCCGGCGGTCTAAAAGAAGGGTGGGTTGAAAACGGCCTGTCTCCAGTACGCTGCTCAGGTATTGTACTTGCTGCCAAAGCTGATTAAGTTCATAGTCACCACAATGCTCCAGCCGGTAGTCCACCGACAAACCAGCCCGGCATACCAACTCACGACAGGTCAGAGGACCCACACCGGCAAACCTTCTGAGAAAGATATCCGCCACCGTTAAATTGATATCTTCGTTCATCATGATTTCCCGAAACAAATCTTCGTTTAATTGGCGCACATCTAATTTATTTTGTGCCGGCGGCGGTAAATAGGGGCGATTCGGCAAAACCTCCCGGTAACGGGAAACTGCATGGGAATAACGATGAATACCATCCACCACGATATTATTGTCGGGATCGACCAGTAGAATATTACTGTGCTTCCCCATAACCTCGCAAAACAGGTATTTTTCCCCGGGACGACCCAATTCATCTCGGGAATCTATGGTAAATTGCAAAATGCGCTCTAAACCAACCTGGGACACGGAACGAATACGGCCACCCTCCAGGTGTTTGCGTAAAACCATGCAAAAAATGGGTGGTGTTAAGGGATTTATATAGGATGCTGTGGTGCAATGAATACGGGCATCTTTGGCATTTGCAGAGATAAGAAGTTTTTGTTTACCTTTCTCCCTTGTATGAATAACCAAGATCAATTCATTGGCATTGGGTTGCTGAATTTTCTCCAACCTACCTCCAACCAATCCATCCGAAAGCTCCTTAGCCACTGCTGCCATAACTAAACCATCAAAGGCCATTTGAATCTTCTCCTTCCACTCCTCTTATTTTAACGGAGCCAACAACCGATGTCATCCTAATTTCTCTCCTGCTACAACCAAATTATGGGTCTTTTTTCAGGACAGGCTGAATAAGCTTGAACTAAATATAAGGACAAACCTGTTTTTGGAGGGATGGCAGCATGACCACTAGTTGGTTTGAATTGAAAAGGCAAGAGGTTATTGACAGACTAAGAACCTGTCCAGAAAAGGGCTTGACAGAACAACAGGCCAAAGAAAGGCTGGAGCAAATAGGACCCAACAAACTTTTGAGCTCAGAAAAAAAACCACCCTGGAAGATGTTTTTGGATCAATTCAAAGATTTTATGGTTTTAGTCCTCATTGCCGCGACCTTTGTCTCTGGTCTGCTGGGGGAATGGGCAGATGCAGTGACCATTATGATTATTGTTGTCATAAATGCGATACTAGGCTTTGTCCAGGAATTTAGGGCAGAAAAATCAATGGAAGCACTAAAGGCCATGACTGCACCGGAGGCCCTGGTAATTCGTGATGGGATCGAAAGGAAGGTTCCCGCAGCAGACCTAATACCTGGTGATATTGTTTTGCTTGATACAGGGGATAAAGTTCCTGCGGATTTAAGATTACTGTCACTGGCCAACTTAGAGATTGAAGAGTCTGCCCTAACCGGCGAATCCTTTCCTGTAAAAAAACGTGTGGAAAATATGGCTGGGGAAACGGAAATCAGCTTGGGAGATACCAGAAACATGGCCTATATGGGAACGGTGATTGTGCGAGGCAGAGGCAAAGGGGTAGTGGTATCCACTGGTATGCACACCGAAATGGGACATATCACCAGGATGATTCAAGAAGCTGAAGAGGATCAAACTCCTTTACAAAGAAGGCTGGAGCAGCTGGGCCGGTATTTGGTAGCCTTTTGCCTGCTGGTTTGTGCCTTAGTTGTGGTACTCGGAATTTTGCGTGGGGAACCAATGTATAATATGTTCCTAGCCGGTGTCAGTTTGGCTGTGGCTGCTATTCCCGAGGGCTTACCAGCTATTGTAACCATTGCACTGGCCATTGGCGTGCAAAGAATGATTAAGAGAAATGCGATTATACGCCGCTTACCGGCGGTAGAAACCTTAGGTTGTGCTACGGTAATCTGCAGTGATAAAACAGGCACCTTAACAGAGAATCAAATGACGGTTCGTGAGATTCTGGTTGGTAATACCCGGGTTAGTGTTACCGGGGAAGGGTACGATCCCAAGGGGGAATTTCGCTTTGATGGCACGAAAGGGCCGGAATTTGCTAAACTTTTAAAATGTGCTGCCCTATGCAACAATGCCAAACTTACCAAGGGTGAAATCTCCATCGGAGGTGTTTTTAGAAACATAGGCAAAGGAAATATGTCCAGTGTGTGGGGCGTAGCCGGCGATCCCACCGAAGGGGCCCTAATGGTCATGGCCGCTAAGGGGAAGGTCTGGCGCAAGGATATGGAAAATGAAGAGAAACGACTGCTAGAACTCCCCTTTGATAGTATTCGTAAGCGTATGTCCGTTATTTATCAAGATGCCAAGGGCCAGTTAACAGCCTATGTTAAGGGTGCTCCGGATGTGATGTTGGATTTATGCACACATAGTTATAAGGATGGTCGGGTTATCCCCCTTAGTGACCAATCTAGAAAAGAAATTCTGAAAAGAAATTCTGAAATGGCTCAAGGTGCCCTGCGGGTGCTGGCCTTAGCCTATCGAGACATGCATGGTGTTAAAAGCGAGGAAGATTTAACCGAAGAAAATGTTGAGCAGCAGCTTATCTTTTTAGGACTTGCCGGCATGATTGATCCGCCCAGACCCTCTGCCGTTCATTCGATTCAGGTCTGTCGTCGGGCAGGTATTCGCACGGTTATGATTACTGGCGATCACCAACTGACAGCCCAGGCAGTGGGCAAGGAATTGGGTCTGTTGACCCGGGGAGCCCAGGTGTTAACGGGGGTTCAATTGGATCAGTTAAGTGACAGTGAACTCCAGCAAGAGGCGGAACATATTACAGTTTACGCCAGGGTAACGCCAAAGCATAAGTTACGGATTGTCCGGGCCCTAAAACGAAGTGGTCACATTGTGGCGATGACCGGTGACGGAGTCAATGATGCTCCGGCAGTGAAAGAAGCGGATATTGGTATTGCCATGGGGAAAGCTGGCACCGATGTAACAAAAGAGGCCTCGTCAATGGTATTGGCCGATGATAACTTCAGCACCATCGCTGCGGCCATCGAAGAGGGTAGGGGTATTTATGATAACATTCGTAAGTTTATCCGTTACCTGCTATCCTGTAATGTGGGAGAAGTGTTAACCATGTTTTTGGCAGTGTTAATGGGTATGCCCTTACCACTGGTACCCATTCAAATCCTTTGGATGAACCTGGTTACGGACGGACTTCCTGCCATGGCCCTGGGTGTAGATCCCGTGGAAAAGGATATTATGTACCGCAGGCCTAGAAATCCTCAAGAAAGTGTATTTTCCCAAGGCTTGGGCTGGAAGATCATGGGCAGCGGCACCGTTTTTGCTCTGGGAACGCTTGTAGCCTTTGCCATCGGTTTGATGATGGGACAAGTGGATTTAGCTAGAACCATGGCCTTTAATACACTGGTATTTTTCCAACTGTTTTTCGTTTTTTCTTGCCGTTCAGAGCATCACTCCATTGTTGAAGTTGGCTTATTTGGCAACCCGCACTTGGTAGTAGCCGTTTTAATATCCGCTTCACTTCAACTGGCTGTAAACTATATCAGTTTCCTGCAGCCGATCTTTCACACCGTTCCGTTGGAACTGAAACATTGGCTGATTGTTCTAAGCATCGCGATCCTGCCTCAATTCCTGGGCACCATCGGCAAGGCCATAAAAGATCGGGCCAAGGAGAGAATTATGTATATTAAGGCGTAATTTAAGAAGCTTCCACTGCCTGAAAAGGTAAGTGGAAGCACAAGGGGACGGTTCTTTTGTGTTGTTCTATAGAACAACACAAAAGAACCGTCCCCTTGTGCTCTGCTGAACTGTCGCTCAGATGACAAAAATTTTTCATTCTCTGCTGGTGCCGCGGGCGGCATGTTGAACTATCCTAAACTATCCTAAAAATGGCCCAAGGCGCATGGCCCACGGCCAACCGCTATATCCTAAACCGCCCGGCAGTATCCTTTAATTCCTCCGCCATATTGGCCAGTGTCTCGCTGGAAGCGGTCAGTTCTTCCATGATGGCAGATTGTTCTTGGGCTGTTCCGGCAATGTTTTGTACGCCTGAGGAAATTTGTTGGGTAGAAATTGCAACATCTTGTATTTGTGTATTTAGTTCTTGGATAGATAGCAATATCTTCTGGAAGGAATTGGCCACCTGATGGACGATGACACTGCCCTTAGCAACCTCTTCCTGTTCAAAGGCCATGGTTTTGACGGCATTTTTGGATTCAGACTGCATAGTGGAAATTAATGACTTAATCTCCTTTGCGGCAGTGGCACTTTTTTCTGCTAGTTTTCTTACTTCTTCAGCCACCACGGCAAAGCCTCGTCCTTGGTCACCGGCTCTGGCTGCTTCAATGGCAGCATTTAAGGCTAATAGGTTGGTTTGATCGGCTATTTGTGTAATGATTTCTACTATTTGTGTAATACGGCCAGAGGTGTTATCCAGCTCTTGAATAACTCCTGCAACATTTTCTGTGGAACCTTTGATGGATTCCATCTGCAACTCAATTTGCTTTAGCTCTTGTCGGCCATTTGCTGCGGATTGGCTTGCTGTTTCGGAGGCTGCTTGCACCCGGACCGTGTTTTCGTTTACTTTTTCTACAGTGGCTGCCAGCTCAGTCAAGGTAGAAGATTCTTCGTAGGCTGATACAGAAGATTGCTGGGTACTGGAAGTTAGTTCTTGGCTGGCTGCCGATATGGTTATTGCTTTGTCGCTAATATGATGTACCAGATCCTTCAAGGATATGGACATTTGATTAAAGGCAAGGGCCAGGGTACCTATTTCGTCGCGATTACTTATTTTAATTTCATCACCTGTTAAATCCCCTTCGGCAATTTTGGCCACACTTTGTTCCAAAAGAATAAGGGGTTTAGCAATGATATTTGAGACATAGAAAGCAATAGCAAGTCCCATTAGCAGGGCAAAGGCGATAATGATGCTGATCGTCTTAATTACGTCATCAACGGCGTGGTTAACGCTGGCATGTTCTGTTTGTACTAACTCATTGACGTAGGCAATTAAATTTTGTCCGGCTTTTACCGTGTTACCCACTGTACCTTTATCCTTTAAGGTTTGCTCCTGAAGAGCTTGTAGAATAGTGAATTCCACTGGGATGTTGTCTTTATCCATTCGTTCTTCCGACGCTTCTTTGCTGGGGGGAGTTTGTCTAAGATTAATTAAATTACCTGCGTAGGCTTTATAAATTGAAACATGGCGATCATATTCGTTATATAGTTCTTTACCCTTCTCGGTCTGTAATTTAGATCGGAGTTGTGTCAGGGAGGCGTTCATTTCGGAAATTTTCTCAGTATGTTGACTCAGGTAATCCGTATCACCCGTTAAGAGATAGTTTCTTAAATCCAGACCGGATTTTTGTAAGAGAATAAGGGATTCATTGGTTTCGTTAATGACCAGAACCCGTTGCTCAATTAGTTGATCATAATTGGCCTTAATTGTTTGCATATTTCGGTAGGATAAGCTGCCCACGAGGATAAGTAATATAAGGACTAAACCAAAACCAATAAAAAGTTTCCTTTTGATCGGATATCGATTGTTGATCGTATTATGATTAAAAAAATTGCATTCCCTGCAAAAGGGAATTTTTTGGGCCACCGTTCCTTGAACCTCACCCCTACAAAGGGTACTTGCGACTTTCCAACAGTCATTACCTAGTCCCTTAGTAAAAGCGGGGCATGCCGCCTTCCTTTCTTCAGGGCATTTCAAATAATCCCAACAATTGGCCACGCTATTGCCTCCTTAAGTAAACATTACCAAAATTTTCACATTTACTAGATTCTATCAGTTTACTGTACCATCGTCTATAAAAATGTGACAACTTTAGACGTTGATTGATCTAAAATATTGTAAATGTGGTATGATAGTAGGCGCCAGTCCAAAAATGGCCATGAGTCGTGGTTTTGGTCTTTTTTGAGTGCTGTTTTTGCAAAAATACAATATACAACCCGTTGCGGTGTTGAAATAACCCCTAGTAAATTGTTATACTTTTCACGGCATGAGCTTTAGCTCTTAGCCGTTAGCCTTTGGCTCTTAATCTTTATTTCTCTTACATAAATAATAGCTCAAGGCCCATGGCTCATGGCAAATATATAAACTGGGAGAGAATACTTATGAAATTAGCACAAAGAGCAGTAAATATCAGTCCTTCACCAACCTTTGCCATTGATGGCAAAGCCAAACAAATGAAAGCAGCTGGTATTAAAGTTATCAACTTTGGCGTTGGTGAACCAGATTTTGAAACACCTGAAAATATCAAAGCCGCAGCCATAGAGGCCATTAAGGCTGGGGAAACTCGCTATACCCCTGCGGGAGGCACCCTGAAGTTAAAGCAGGCCATTGTTGATAAGCTTTTTAGAGAAAATGGCTTGGAGTATCAAACAAATCAAATTACCGTTTCCGTAGGTGCTAAACATTCCCTATATAATGCCTTTCAGGTACTGTGTGAGCCAGGTGACGAAGTAATTTTACCTGCCCCTTATTGGGTTAGCTACATTGAACAAATTAAACTTTCTGGTGCCGAGCCTGTAATTTTACCTACCAGACAGGAAAATGAGTTCAAACTAACCCCCAAGGAATTGGAGCAAGCGGTTACCCCTAAAACAAAGGTATTACTGCTCAACAGCCCCAGTAATCCCACTGGTTCAGTTTATTCTCGCGAAGAACTAGCTGCCCTGGGAGAAGTTTTGACCAAACATAACATTACCATTGTTTCCGATGAAATTTATGAAAAACTGTTATATGATGGCTTAGAACATGTTAGTATCGCTGCCATTAGCCCCGAGCTGAAGGAAAATACCGTCGTCATTAACGGCGTATCGAAGGCCTACGCCATGACTGGTTGGCGGATTGGCTACTGTGCTGCTCCTGCCCCTGTGGCCAAGGCCATCAGCGACTTGCAATCACACTCTACCTCCAACCCGACATCGATCTCCCAAGTGGCCAGTGTCGTGGCACTCAGCGGCCCTCAAGAGACAGTGTCTGAGATGGTGGCAGAATTTGAAAAACGTCGCGACTACATGTTAGAGCGGTTAACCTCAATAGCAGGGGTAACCTGTCCCAAGCCAAATGGTGCTTTCTACCTCTTCCCGGATGTTAGTGCTTATTTTGGCAAAAGCTATCAAGGCAAAGCAATAAATGATGGTGCAGAATTAGCTAACCTTTTACTAGAGATAGCAGAGGTAGCAGTGGTGCCGGGAGTTGCCTTTGGATCGGATGATAATATTCGTTTATCCTATGCCACTTCCATGGAGAATATCAAAGAGGGATTAGACCGGATTGAAAAATTCCTGGCAGAGCTGCAATAATACTCTTTCCCCCAATCAGTGTATTTTAAAAAGGACCTGGGCAAATTAATCTTAAATTTGTCTGGGTTTTTCTTTTTAATTACAAGGTTCTAATGAATTGGGGGTACTAAATTGCTGACACCAGAACAATTGGCTAAATTTAAAAATGAGCTTTTAGCTATGCGGGGAAATATGTTAGAACGGATTGAAGGAATGAATGAAGGTGGCATGGGAGAATCCATGTCCAGCTCCATTAGTGAATTATCCACCTATGACAATCATCCCGGTGATGTTGGAACGGAGATGTTTGAAAGGGGTAAAGACTTTGCTCTGAGGGAAGATGCCATGACCATGGTGGGTGCCATCGATGATGCTTTGGATAAAATGGCAGCAGGAAAGTATGGTCTGTGTGAAGTATGTCACAAGGAGATTTCCCCCGCCAGATTAGCAGCAGTGCCCTATACGACCCAATGTATCGACTGCAAATCCAGGGATGAGCACCTGCCTAAACCCCATGAGAGAACGGCGGAGGAAGATATCCTAGAAGTTCCCTTTGCCCGCACTTGGAAAGATGATGATAATTATAATGGTTTCGATGGCGAAGATGCCTGGGAGAGCGTAGCCATCTGGAACGAACACGCGGAGTGGTCCCAGGCCGGCTCCTACTACGGTGATAAGGAAATGATTGTCGAGGAACACCTGGATACCTTTGAAGATCCTGACCTAGTACCTTATGAAATCGATGAAGAGGGAGTTATTTATGAGTCCTTTAAGGGTGTGGATGATGAAAGTTCACCCTATGAAAGGATTGATTCATAGCCGTCAGCCTTTTTAGGCCATGGGCTTAGGACTCACGGGACGGTTTGTCGGGACTCACGGTGGACTCACGGGGACGGTTCTTTTGTGTCGATTTCATCGACACAAAAGAACCGTCAGACTGTTACAAAACTGCTAATTCATCTCACACATTCATGCAGCGTTGAGGACAGAATGCAAGGATTTTATCAGAAATTTACGCAAGTGGCTCAAAACGCAAAAAACACCTCGTGCAACCGCCTTCAGACTGTCCATGATTCCCTTAAATCCCAATACCTTTACCGCTCTTTTTAGATTGTAGCCTAAAAAGAGCAAAGCAACCTCACTGCGCA
>NZ_CEVWQM010000014.1:0-96904 GCF_982386235.1 Desulfotomaculum sp.
GAGAAATAAAAAAAGTTTTTGCCGGTACCAAAAAGGGTAAAAATACGCTATGATTTTCAGAAAAAGCAAAACAGCCCGAAACCCTTTAGTTATAGGGTTTCGGGCTAGTTTTTTATCCATTTAACTGCAAAAGTCAGGTTAAAACACCTTTGAGGGTGTTTTTTTATTTCTCCCGTTTTTAAGGATCATTTAAGGTTGCAGCGTTAGGATGAGGATAGAACAAATGAGGGAGGAAAAGGATATGCATAACAAAAACTATGGAGCTGTTTTGGCTAAATTAGGACTGGTGGTTTTGTTGTTTGTCATTGGTATCCACTTTTCAAGTAATCGATCAGACCTGCTTGCCATCGTCAATCGGCCAGCCATGGCTGAGCAGCAAACAGAGGGGCTGATCCGGCCAGCCAATATTTCCGATGTGGTAAAACAAACCGCGCCGGCAGTGGTAAAAATTGAAACGATAATACAAACCAATGTCAACGCCAACCCTTACTTAAATGATCCCTTTTTCAGGCAGTTCTTTGGTAACCAGGTCATGCCTAGTACACAGGTACAAAGGGGAATGGGTTCTGGCTTTATTGTTTCTGAAGACGGCTATATCATAACCAATAACCATGTTATTGAAGGTGCTTCCCAAATTGAGGTTATCTTAACAAGCAATCAGAGTTATCCGGCCAAAGTAATTGGGGCGGATAGGGAACTGGATCTAGCCGTTTTGAAAATTAACCCTGACAACAAATTAAATACCCTTAAACTGGGCAACTCGGACCAAGCGGAAGTAGGGGATTGGGTTATTGCCATTGGCAACCCTTACGGTTTGGATCATACCGTTACGGTGGGCGTTATCAGTGCGAAAGGAAGGCCCATAAGTATAGAAGACCATAATTTCCGCAACCTCTTACAAACCGATGCCTCCATTAACCCGGGTAATTCCGGTGGGCCATTAATTAATTTGCAAGGAGAAGTGGTGGGAGTTAATACGGCCGTAAATGTCCAGGCCCAAGGGATTGGCTTTGCCATTCCTGCAACAACGGTAGTGGACGTATACAATCAATTGATCACCAAGGGGACAGTGGCACACCCCTATTTAGGAGTAAATATGCAAGCTGCGCAGAATCAAAGTGGTGTCACCGTTTCCGGTATTACCCCGAATAGCCCCGCCAGCGTCGCTGGTCTAAGGCAGGGGGATGTAATCGTCAAGTTTAAAGAAAAAGCGATTGCTACAACCCAGGATTTGCTCGATGCGGTGGCTGATTCCCAGGTGGGTGAAAAGGTTTCCCTAGGAATTATCCGTTCTGGACAAATGAGGCAAATTGAGGTAATAATGGGGGATAAGAGCAGCCAAAGGTAACAATTATTAAAGGCAAAGTGGGGGGAGTTAATGGGTGCCAGAATCTTGGTAATTGATGACGACCCGAAAATTACAGCAATGCTGCGGCGGGTTTTAACCTACGAGGGATACCGGGTGGAGGTAGCGAATGATGGTTATACTGGCATGAATATGGTCAAGGCCAGCCCCCCGGAGTTATTGATCTTGGATATCATGTTACCTGGTTTGGATGGTTGGGAGATATGTCAGAAATTTAGAAAAGAAAATTTCACCCCTATTTTAATCCTTAGTGCCAGGGATGAGGTAGAGAATAAAGTAAAGGGCCTAAATTTAGGGGCCGATGATTATTTAGGGAAGCCCTTTGCATTGGCAGAGCTAATGGCCCGTGTACAGGCTTTGCTCAGAAGGGGGACAACTGCCCAAAGGGTATTGCAGTTTTCTGACCTAAAAATCGATTTAGAGGCCAGGGAGGTGCGCCGGGCAGGTAATTTACTGATCCTTACTCCCAGGGAGTTTGATTTGCTGGCACTGTTGATGCGTCACCCGAACCAGGTATTAACCAGGGAGCAAATAATCGACCGGGTCTGGGGTTTGGAATTTACCGGAGGCTCCAATGTTCTGGAAGTATATGTTAATATGCTGCGCCAAAAGATAGAAGACCACGGGTCTAGACTAATCCAGACTGTCCGGGGAGTTGGCTATGTCCTAAAGGAGCAGGGGTAATGACCATCCGACTTAAACTTACGTTATGGTACAGTACGGTTGTCAGCCTAACCCTAATCGCTTTCTCCATCATCATTTATACCTTCCTTTCCTATAGTCTGGCGCAGGAAATCGATCGTGATTTAGCGGGTCGGGCCGTCGGGGTGATACGTTCGATTAAGGTGGTAGAACCTGGTTTGCTAAAGCCGCAAAAATTTGTCTTACCCGATGTTGATGTATTTGGTTATCCCAATACTTACTTGCAAGTAGTGGATATAAATGGTAACTTGGTGGCAAAATCGAGTAATTTGTTTAACAATAATTTACCCCTGAGTAGGGCAACCCTGCAGCAGTCAAAGAATGGCGAGAGTTTCTACGGCTGGCTTGAATTAGGTAACCAAAGGATGCGCATTTATAACTACCCCCTGTTGGCCGAAAATAGGGTTGTGGGCTTGCTGCAAGTGGGACAACCCTTTTCGGGGGTACAGGCAGCTTTGACCAGACTTAGATGGCTGCTCTGGTTTATGAGTGGTTTGATGATTCTAGCCGCAGGAACGATTGGCTGGTGGTTAGCCCGGGCAGCCCTGAGGCCGGTGGAGGATATTTCCCAAACCGCAACCTCCATTCGCCATCATTTAGATTTACAGCAACGTATTGCCTATCAAGGGCCAAAGGATGAACTGGGGCGGTTGGTGGAAACTTTAAATAATATGTTGGATAGCCTGGAAATAGCCTATCAAAAGTTGGCAGAGTCCCATGAGGCACAAAGAAGATTTGTGGCCGATGTTTCCCATGAGTTAAAAACCCCGTTAACTACCATTCGGGGGAACATCGATTTAATAAGGAGAATGGGTGACCAGCACCCGGCTATTCGGCAGGAGGCAATGGACGATATTGCCTCGGAAGCGGAACGAATGAGTCGGTTGGTGTTAGACATGTTGGTGCTGGCCCGTGCGGATGCGGGACTTACTCTGCCGCTAAAGCCGGTGGCCCTGGAGAAGCTTGTCCAACAGGTGGGGAGACAGGCTAAGCTATTAGCCCAGGGCTTAGATTTTAAGATTTCCCTGGCGGAAGATTGTCGTGCCAGCATGATTCTGGCAGACCCTGATTATGTCAAGCAACTGATACTTATACTAGTGGATAATGCCTTTAAGTATACAATGAGACCGGGTAGTGTGGAACTTTTAGTACATTGTACCCCTGACGGGGTACAAATTCAGGTCAAAGATACGGGCATCGGTATTGAACCAAGTGAATTGGCACAGATTTTTTCACGCTTTTATCGGTCCGATCAATCTCGTCCCGTAGGGGGGAGTGGCTTAGGGTTAGCCATTGCCAAGTGGATTGCCGAGCAACATCAGGCAACGATTCTAGTAAATAGCAGGCCAGGTGAGGGAAGTACCTTTACCGTAACCTTTCCGAAATACCTGCCAAATTAATTTGTCTTAGGAGGTACCGGTGAAAGAACATCGATTTTCCAGAACAGAAATGCTGCTAGGGGAAGAGGGCTTAGCCAAGCTGGCAGCAGCCAAGGTGATTGTTTTTGGCATCGGCGGAGTTGGTTCCTATACAGTGGAAGCCCTGGCCCGGGCTGGGGTTGGTGAGTTAACGCTGGTGGATTTTGATACGGTGGATATTACCAACATTAATCGTCAGTTACATGCCATGGACAACACCGTTGGGCAGTTTAAAGTAGACTTAATGGCAGACAGGGTTCGCTTCATTAATCCCGGTGCCAAGGTGAATCCCCTCCGGCTCTTTTACTCCCCGGAGAAGGGTGATGAGCTTTTAGCAGGGGGCTATTCCTATGTGGTGGATGCCATTGACAATGTAACGGGAAAAATTGACATTATTCAAAGATGTTATCAACAGAATATACCTGTAATATCCAGCATGGGTGCAGGCAATAAGCTAGACCCGGCAGCCTTTCGGGTGGCAGATATTTCAGAAACCTCCGTAGATCCTTTGGCCAGGGTTGTTCGCCGGGAATTGAGAAAATATGATATCCATAAAGGGATCAAGGTTGTTTTTTCCACGGAATCCCCCCTCACACCTAAAACAAAACAATACAAGTCGAATGTGGGCTCGGAACAGCAAAATAATTCCCTGGCACCTGGCAGTATATCCTTTGTTCCGGCAGCAGCCGGTCTGGTCATGGCCGGGGCGGTGGTCAGGGAGTTAGCCGTTGGCTGTTAGCAGGTTTTTGTCATCCTGAGCAACAGCGAAGGATGACATAGCGGAGGGCGTAATGCCCAAGGCATGGCCATTTTCAGGAAAGAGCCAAATTACTAACAACGACTATTGAACTTTTCTGCATAAAAACACCAAAATAGTGTTATTTTATCCTATTAGATTTCCTCCGTTTTAATCTTGAGCATTTTGGTCGGAATTAATATTGACAAGTAAAAAAATAACATGTTATTATAAACCCAGAAAACCGAGTGGTTTACTAGGGATTAGTAAGGGGGGATGTAGCTTGCGGCTGTCCACAAAGGGGCATTATGGACTAAAGGCAATGTTTGACCTAGCGATGCATTACGGGTCCGAGCCAATCCCCTTAAAGGTAGTGGCAGAGCGGCAAAATATATCTGAACACTACCTAGAGCAGTTAATTGCGGTTTTACGAAAAATGGGCCTGGTAAAAAGTATTAGGGGCGCACAGGGCGGTTATATATTGGCCAAGCCTCCCTCCGATATAAAGGTTGGGGATGTTGTTCGGGCCTTGGAAGGCCCAATCGCACCACTGGATTGTGTCAGTGAATTTGAACCGACCTATTGCGAAAAGGAAAATTATTGTATCTCAAGGGATATTTGGGCCAGGGTAAGAGATAGTATAGCAGAGGTATTAGATTCCATTACCCTGGAGGATATGTGCTTGGAAGCGCAAAAGGCTCAAGATAATATAACGAAGTCGTAATACATATTCAAGGCAAACAAGTACTCAAGGTAATCAAGGAGGAGCAAATTATGAGAAAAGTTTATTTCGACCATTCGGCAACTACTCCGGTGGATTCTGCCGTTGTCGAAGAGATGATGAAATACTTAACCGAGCATTTTGGTAATCCCTCCAGTATCCATGCCTTTGGACGTGAAGCTCGCAAAGCAGTTGAAAAAGCCCGGCAACAGGTAGCCACAGCCATTGGTGCTGCCAGTGTAGGGGAAATTACCTTTACCAGCAGCGGTACAGAATCGGATAACATGGCCATACGTGGCGTTGCCTATGCCAATCGCCAAAAGGGCAATCATATTATTACCACCGCAGCGGAGCACAGTGCGGTTTTGGCCTGCTGTAAACAACTGGAGAGAGAAGGCTTCTCGATAACGGTTTTGCCCTTAGATGAGTACGGCAGGGTGACAGCCCAACAGGTTGCCGATGCCATTACGGATAAAACGATCTTAATTTCCGTGATGCATGCCAACAACGAAATTGGTACCATCATGCCCATCCGTGAGATCAGTGAAGTTGCCAAGGCCAAAAAGATTCTTTTCCATACAGATGCGGTGCAAAGTGTGGGCAAGATCCCCGTCAATGTGGATGAATTGGGAGTAGATTTACTTACCTTATCCGGACATAAAATCTATGGTCCCAAGGGTATTGCTGCCATGTATATTCGCAGGGGAACCTTCTGGCAGCCCATTACCTACGGTGGCGGGCAGGAACGTCGGCGTCGCCCGGGCACTGAGAACGTGGCGGGCATCGTGGGTCTCGGTAAAGCCATTGAACTGGCAACCGAGAGAATGCATGCTGATGCGGAACGTTTAAGCAAGTACAGAGACCGTATGATTAAAGAGGTACTGGATAAAATCCCCAATACCATCTTGACCGGTCACCCACAGGAACGCCTGCCCAACCATGTGAGCTTTTGCTTCCGCTTTATTGAAGGGGAATCCATGCTATTAATGCTGGATATGAAGGGCATTGCTATTTCCAGTGGCTCTGCTTGTACTTCCGGTTCATTGGAACCTTCCCATGTGTTAACTGCCATCGGGCTTTCCCAAGAAGTGGCCCATGGGTCCCTGCGTTTGACCATGGGTAAAGACAATACGGAAGAAGATGCGGCATATTTCTTGGAAGTACTGCCCCCAATCATTGAGAGATTAAGAGAAATGTCCCCACTTGGCGAGGGATGCAATCCCTGTGCTTGCAGTACCTGCACAGTACATGATGATCACCACCATGACCATGGGGAGTTTGAAGAGGAATACTAAAAATATTTTGAATGGGGAATGAGGAGGTACTTAATTATGTATTCTGAAAAGGTTATGGATCATTTTACCAGTCCACGTAATGTTGGTGAAGTTGAGAATCCCGATGGTGCCGGTCAGGTTGGCAATCCCAGTTGCGGTGACATCATGAAAATAACCCTTAAGGTTGAGGATAATGTTATAAAAGATATCAAGTTTAAAACCTTTGGCTGTGGCGCGGCCGTTGCCACCAGCAGCATGGTAACCGAAATGGCCATGGGCAAAACCATTGATGAGGCCCTGAAAATTACCAATAAGGCCGTGGCAGAAGCTTTGGAAGGGCTGCCCCCAGCCAAGATGCACTGTTCCAACTTAGCTGCAGATGCTTTAAAGGCAGCCATTGAAGACTACATGAAAAAACAAAATGCGTAGGTGATGCCCTTTGGCAACCAAAAGAAGAGTTCTGGTAGCAATGAGTGGCGGGGTGGACAGTTCGGTCACCGCCGCACTTTTGCAACAGCAGGGTTATGATATTATTGGTGTAACCATGCAAATATGGGACCCCGAAGTCACAGTGGTGGGGGACGATTATGTAGGTTGCTGTTCCCTGACGGCTGTGGATGATGCCCGCAGGGTAGCAGATGTCCTTGGTATTCCCTATTACGTGCTTAATTTCAGGGACCTTTTTACAAAAAAGGTCATTCAGTACTTTGTTGACGAATACCTTCAAGGGCGTACACCAAACCCATGCATCGCTTGCAATCGTTTTGTAAAATTTGAGGCCTTATTACAAAAGGCCAGACAGATGGGTTTTGATTACATTGCCACCGGCCACTATGCCAGATTGGGCTATCGTGAAGAGTACCAGCGTTATACCGTACGTAAGGCGTTGGATGAGAAAAAGGATCAAACTTATGTCCTGTATAGCTTTACACAGGATCAAATTGCCCATACACTGATGCCCTTGGCTGATTATACCAAGGAACAGGTGCGGGCCATCGCAAAGGATTTGGGACTGCCCACTTACTCCAAACCGGAGAGTCAGGAAATTTGTTTTGTGCACGATAATAACTACCGTAATTTCCTGGACGAGCGTTTCCAGGGTGGCATCCAGCCAGGTCCCTTTAAGGATTTAGCCGGCAATGTTGTTGGTGAGCATAAAGGAATTCCCTTTTACACCATTGGACAGCGCAGGGGACTTGGCTTGGCCACAGGAGAAAGGATCTACGTGGTGGATATTGACCCGGTCAATAATGTAGTGACAGTGGGTCCGGAGGATGCCATCTGGGGCACCGAACTAATTGCCTCAGAAAATAATTTCATCCTCTTTGCAGACCTTACAGAGCCACGAGAATTGGAGGCCCAGGTTCGCTACAATAGTAAACCTTCCCCGGCTGTTATTGAACCCATTGGGGATGGCTTGGTCAAGGTAGTTTTTAAAAACCCCCAACGCTCCATCACGCCAGGACAAGCAGTTGTCTACTATCAAGGCGATTATTTAGTGGGCGGCGGGACCATTGAAAAAAAATTAAAATAAAAAATTGGGTCAGGCTTGAATTGTTCAAGTCTGACCCATTTGTGTTTTTATGTTACATGCAGGTAGGACTTTAATTGACTAAGGGGGATTTCAAACTCCGGAAAACCAGAGGCATAAGGTGCAATTTCATATTGATCAAAGCAAATTACTAGATTATCTCCCTTGATATAGAAGCCCTGGGTATCACGAATGGTTTTAAAGGCCAGATCTCCCTGGAAAAAGAACGATTCGCCCCTTTCCTCACTGGCCTTAATTTGTTTGGCCACTTCTCGATTAATGATTTGTTTGTAATCAACATCATCCTTGAATAATTCTTTGAGAGTGATTCGTTTGCCATTTTTGACGTCGATATTAATGTATTGTCGGTAGTTGCTGCCATGGGCACCGCCGGTATAATCGCTGGACATAATGATCAAAGCAAGCATATCTTTGGTTGGAAAGGTTTGATACTTATAATACAAGGAATGGGTTCGATAGGGATATTCACCAGACTGTGAGGCTAATTTATCTTCCAGGGCTTGTTTTTCATGGTCTGCTTGGTTTTGGGTGGCGTTAAGCAGAATTTCTTTATTTAAGGACTCCTGCAATTCTGTATTTTTCAAACCACGAATAACGGGTAGTTCCATATCTACGATTAATGTATCCGTTTCAGATTGAATTTTTTTGGTGGTAATCTGGGGCTGGTTTTCTGAGAGAGCTTCTTTAGAGAGCAAGACGCTATTGGTGTTGGCGTCCCAGCGGACAGTATACCCCTGCGCTTCGGCAATGTAACGGGCGGGCAGATAGACACGACCATTGCGCAAGAGGGGTGCAACGTCCATCCGGACATCAATATGATTAACCTGAAGGATTTTACTGCCTAGGGTGGCCACAATGGCTTGGCCATTTAGCTGAAGAGAAACTGTGTTGCCGGAGGCGTCATAGGAAACCTCTTTTTCGTCGGCACCCAGGCTGTAACCTAAATAACGAAAGGGGACGTAGATTCTACCGGCTTCGGTAAAGGTGGTACTATCCATCATTTTATCATTTCCATTAACGATATACTTTTTAGCGTTCATTGGAAAGGTAACTTCATTGGCTTCTTCAGCCCATACGCCGGTGGTGATGCCCAAGATGAAACAGCAGGTTATGAGTGTGGTGATAATTTTTTTCATCAAAATCCTCCTCGATGACCCCGATGGCTGATGGATTTCAGCACCACTGTTGTGAGGGGCTATTTAAAATAATGACGGGCCCAAGCAAGGTTTCGTCACACCATTTTAAGTTATTATTCCGCAGGCCGTTGGAACCTCTCTTATTCCTTCGCAACTGAATTGTTTTTAAAATATAGAATTCCTTCCAACACTCCCCCAGCTATGGCCAATGCTTTGTCTGAAATGGTATAACAATGTCTATTTTCGCACCGCGGGTCAATATCGCCAATTTTCATGCCCTTATGAACAAAAATACCATCCTTAATTAACCCCCGCAGGATACCATTAATTTCTGCTATTACTGGTTGAGACGCTACATAACCTAAGATATCGCCGGCTTGTACGGTACTGTTAATGGCTACACAAGAAACAAATGTACCCTCCGCCGGTGCCCTTAATAAACGTTCATTGGTATAACCATTTACTGGACCGGGTACCCCGGTATTGGGTTCGGCTGTTCCCCTTCGTAATAATCTGCCTAAGTAATGCCCGCGATTTGTTTCTACCACGGCATGAACATCTACACCTGCAACAAAACCCGGCCCCAGACCGAGCACGATGGGTGCATCGGTTATTTGAGTACCGGTGTTGCGTTTAGCCATGATGGCATCTACCAGTACGGCTGGTTTTAGTTTAAGGGCATCTTGAGCATTGGGATCAATTAATAAGGGTATTTGTTGATGTTCCAGCAAAGCTTGAGCCTCCTGCCAATGCTGTACCAACTTGGCGGTAACTCCTTCCACGGTATGACTGCCCTCGAATACTGCCTCGGCAAAGGAAACGCTGCGCCTTACCACCGTTGGCCGAGGTATTTCTGTAAGCACAACGGACATGCCACATTTATGCAATCGATAAGCAACACCTGTGGCTAAATCACCCGCCCCTTTAACCAGTACAATGTTGTCCATTTAAATCAACCTTTCAATAAATACATCCATTCATCCCCCGCACCTCAGCACCAGATTGACGAATGTCCAGAGGTGTTACAGCCTGGGTCCACCGACATGCCGCCGGAGACCAGAATAATCTCGGTTCCTATAGCGTTTTCTACAGCAAGGATATCCGATTTGATTTTTACTTGTCTCTCTCAAGCTGTAATAGGCAGGGGCACCTGCCTGAATAAAAGGTGCCCCTTTTTTAATATTTGATTACTTACGTTCTTTAAGAGCCTTGTAGACCCGCTCCTCCGTTAACGGTATCTCAAAGAAGCGGATTCCGAGGGCGTCGTAAACAGCATTAGAAATGGCAGCAGCAGTGGCGATCAAACCTGTTTCGCCAACCCCCTTTGCACCAAAGGGGCCGCTGGGGTCATTTGCTTCCACGATAATTGCTTTCAATTCAGGGATGTCCACGGCTGTAGGCAGCATATATTTATGAAAGCCATCATTTAATGGTGTACCCTTGCCATCGAATTTAATTTCTTCACTAATGGCATAGCCTAAGCCCATGGCCAAACCGCCCTCTAATTGCCCCTCCACAATGACTGGATTGATGGCCTTCCCCACATCGTGGGCGGCAACCATTTTAAGGACGGTTACTTTTCCTGTCTCAATATCTACTTCTACCTCAGCAAAGTGAGCCAAATAAGGCGGTGCATTCTTAGGAATAATTCTCCCCACACCAATAAACTGTTTACCGCGTAAGTGGGCTTCTACCGCTACCTTACTTAAGGGGAGCTTTAGTTCCGAATTAGATCGTGAATATACAATACCATCTGCAATATACAAATCTTCCGGACTGGTGTTTAAAGTTTTAGCCGCATCTTCAAGAATTTGTTTTTTAGCATCTTCCGCTGCCGCCACTACGGCAGTACCGGAAGCATAACAGGTACGGCTGGCGTGACTGCCAATTTCAAAGGGGGTCGATTCGGTATCAGCAATAGTAATACCAACTTGATCCAACGCGACGCCCATTACTTCTGCAGCCATTTGGCTCAGGGTGGTTATGGTGCCGGTACCCATATCTGGCACACCGCTGGCCAGGTGAATCGAACCATCCTGTTGCACGGTTACATAGGCATTGGAATAGTCAACACAGAAGGGCCAGGAGTTGGAGACGTGAGTACCCGCAGCCATGCCAATTCCTCTGCGTTTCGTACTGTGTTGCTGGGTTGGTTTTCCCCTGCGCTGCCAATCTATTTCTGCCGCACCCCGATCCATGCACTCTTCCAAACCAGAGCTAAGGCATGGATAGGGCAGTACCCAGTCCTTACCTGGACGCATGATATTTTTGCGTCTCATTTCGATAGGATCAAAGCCCAGTTCATCTGCGATAATATCCATTTGAGATTCTACCGCATAAATGGCCTGGGGACTACCAAAGCCACGCATGGCTCCGGCTGGTGTAATATTGGTGTAGACACTATGGCCGTCATACATTTGGTTGGGGCAATAGTACAGGGATAAGCCCATAGCACCTAACACACCGGGCAATTCCGCACCCCAACTGCAATAAGCACCTGTATTAAGGGTAGCTGATATTTTACGAGAAGTAAAGATACCATCCTTTTTTACACCGGTTTTTACCGTAATATAACCGGAGTGACGGGTATCCGAAGAGGTAAAATCTTCTTTCCGATCATAAACAACTTTTACTGGTTTTTTAGCCAGCATAGCCAGGGCCAGAGCAATGGGCTCGGCTTTAGCAGATAAACCAATCCGTACACCGAAACCACCCCCGATATAGGGTGGGTTTAACACACGCACTTTGCTATAGGGTAAACTAAAAATAGTAGCTAAAATCCTTCTGGTTGGGTGGGGTGTTTGGGTGGTGGACCACACGGTTACTTTGCCATCCACAGCCACCTGGGCAACCGCTGCTTGGGTCTCTAGTTGGGCTTGCTTTTGTACCGGGAGCTTAAAGGTATGTTCAAAAACATAGTCTGCTTCTGCAAACCCCTTTTCAATATCACCCATTTCCATATGAATTTTTTCGCCGGGAATATTCTTACCAACCTCACAGTGATGAATTTCCGGCGCACCCTCCTGCATGCCTTCTATCGGGTCATACACAGCGGGTAATAACTGGTACTCCACTTCAATGAGCTTTAAGGCTGCCGCGGCAACACTTTTAGAAACCGCAGCCACCGCAGCCACTTCATCACCTACATATCGAACCACCGAATCAAAAATATACTGATCTTCAACTGGCTGTAGGGGTGGGATCGTGAAGGTGGAGGTAGCCGATGTATTAAATTTTACCTTGGGTGTATTCAAATGGGTAGCCACAGCCATGACACCCGGCAGTGCTTCCGCTTTATGGGTATCAATTTTGACAATTTTGGCGTGGGGGTGAGGACTCCGTAAAACCTTGCCGTACAACATACCTGGCAGCTTTATATCAGTGGTATAGGTGGCTGTACCGAGGGCTTTTTCCATCGCATCCAATTTACGTACACTCTTGCCTACCACGGCATAATCTTTTTTCAATTCTTTTCCCTCCCTTACCGATCCTCTTTAATTTTCATTTTATCAGCGGCAGCCAACACAGCCTCTTCAATTTTGGTGTAGCCGGTACAGCGGCAGATGTTACCTGCAATGGCCTCTTTAATATCCGCTGTGGTTGGGGAAAGATTAATATCTAACAATGCTTTAGCTGACATAATCATTCCCGGCGTGCAAAAGCCGCATTGAATGGCACCTAAATCAATAAAGGATTCCTGTAACGGGTGTAATTTTTCGGGTTTGCCAATACCCTCAATGGTTTCTATTTCAGCATCCATAACCTGTAAAGCGGGAATGATACAGGAGTTGACACTTTTACCGTTCATAATTACGGTGCAGGCCCCACATTCACCTTTACCGCAACCCTTTTTGGTGCCGGTTAAACCAAGTTGATCTCGTAAGACATCAACTAATGTGTCAGCAGGGGAAACCAGAACCGCCAAGGATTCCCCGTTAAGCTTAAATTGCAAGACTTTTTTTTGCATCGTTATACCTCCCTATCGAATGAATGTCCTTACAATCAATTTATTGAGCCGCAGCAAGGGCCTTTTCCAACGCCCGTCTGACGATAACTTCTAAAACTTCCTTTCTGTATTCAGCAGAACCGCGTATTGCACTATCCCGGGGACTTGACTCAGCACAGGCTGCTTTAGCCGCTGAGCGGATCAGTTCCGTTGTAACAACCTGCCCCTGCAGTATTTTTTCAGCCATGCTGGCACGCAAGGGCTGCGGGGCTACGGGTGCCATAACAATACGAACCCATTCAATTTTTTCTTCTTGCAGAGAAAGCACAACCGCTACGTTTAGCATGGGCAGAGCCAAGGCACCCCGCTGGGCCAGTCTAACAAAGGAGGAACCTTGTCCCGGTTTTAAGGCAGGAAATTTTACGGCGGTTACTACTTGTCTGGTACAATCAATCGTGGTTTTGCCCACGCCTGCATACAGTTCTTGGACGGGTCGATAAGTGGTACCCGAAGGGTCTTGGATTTCTACCTCAGCACCCAGGGCAACCAGTGCCACAGCAGCATCCGCTGCGGGCTGTGCGTTTAAAACGTTACCTACCACCGTAGCGGTATTGCGAATCTGCAGGGAGCCAACTGACCCAGAGGCATCAGCCAACAGGGGGGCGTTGCTTTGGATTAAATCGGATTTTTTTACTTCACTGTGGGTTACCGCAGCACCAATGACAATTTGCCCAGCCATGTTCTCTAGCTTTTTTAATTCAGCAACCCTCGTCACATCAACCAGGCAATCGACAGACAGTTTACCGGCATTGAGATCCAGCAAGACGTCGGTACCGCCGGCAATAACCCTGGCCTTCCCGTCATAGGTTTTGAGAACTTCCAAGGCTTCGGCTACCGATGTGGCCAGTACGTAATCTTTTAACACGACACTACCTCCTTTGTTTAACCACGCTCAAAAACTAAAGTGCTTTTGTTGAACAATTTAGCCTTGATCAAATTTATCTAGTAATTAGTAAAGCAATTCCTATGCCAATTGTCGCAAAATACTCAATTGAGTGAATATATAGATTTATGGCTTGTTTAGGTAAGATTCCTTATGTTTCAACTCAATAAAAAGGGACCAAAAAACGGCATGGGCCGATTTATCGGCCCATGCTAAACTTCAATCTCTCTCATTTAAATAGTACCTTAAAACCCGGATGGTGCAGTTCATCTGATGAGCAGCCTCTACACGGTTTCCCTGCACTCTAGCTAAACCTTCCTGAACCACTCTTTTGATAATAGCATACTGTGCATGCTTTAACTTTTTGCTCAAATCATTAAGGTCTATGGGATGCTGGGCCAGGCGGTCACCTAAAATAGAGGAAAATTCCTGCACGATTTCCTCCACATCTTCCCCCGCTGATAAATGGAGCTGTGCATAAGATTTATGATCTCCTGGAAATCTCAGTTGATCAGGTAGTGTCTCTGCTGTAATGATGCCCTTCTCTGCCAATGCCGTTGCCCGGGCCATCACATTGGCTAATTCCCTCACATTACCCGGCCAAGGGTAATGCAGCAGCCGTTCGAAGGCGGCTGGCTCTATTTTTAGCGCTTCGCCATTTTCCAGACCATAAAATTTGCACATAAAATGGCGAACTAAAAGCTCAATATCACAGATTCGCTCTCGTAAGGGTGGGATATCCAATGTTACTACATTCAATCGATAAAAAAGATCCTCACGAAAGTGCTTGTTAGCCACTGCATCTTTTAATGGAACATTGGTAGCCGCAATGACCCGGACATCCGACTTCTTAAATTTTTCACCCCCCACAGGTAAAAATTCCCCGTTTTCCAAAACTCGTAAGAGCTTGACTTGAATGGCTGAACTGGCATCTCCCACTTCATCTAATAACAAGGTACCTCCATTGGCAATTTGGAAAATCCCCTTGCGCACACCGGTTGCTCCGGTAAAGGAACCCTTTTCGTGCCCGAAAAGTTCACTTTCTAATAAATTTTCAGTGAATGCAGCACAGTTTACTGCAATGAAGGGGTTCGTTGCCCGCAGGCTTTGGCTATGCAGATAGCGAGCCACAACCTCTTTTCCAACACCTGTTTCGCCCTGAATCAGTACGGTAATGTTTTTTGCAGCAATCTTTTTCGCCAAGGTTAAGGTATTTAATAAGGGACTGTTTGGTGAACAAATGATGCCGTTTTTCTGAAGTTCTTCTACAAAACCTTCGATTGGTAAGGAGGCTTTTTGATGATCCTCCAACGCGGTGGCAATTAGTTGCTCTAAATCTGTAATGTCATCAAAGGGTTTTTCAATATAATCATAGGCACCCAGCTTAATGGCATCCACAGCTGTTTTTACGGTACTGTAACCTGTCATGATGATAACCCGACAGTCCGGCTGTTGGACTTTAAGTTGTTCTAATATCTTTATGCCATCCGTATCCGTTAATCTTAAATCCACAAAAGCCAAGGTAAAGGTATGCATGAGAAGCTTGGCAGGTAGTTCCTTGCCGGAGTAGGCGGTAACAACTTCATACCCTTTCTCTGCAAGAAGGAATTGAAAGAAATTACAAACCTCCACTTCATCATCAACCACCAATACTTTAACTGGTTTACCCATTATTCTCCCCCCTTAGGCCATATGGAATAATGAGACGAAAGGTGCTGCCTTGACCTGGTTCACTTTGTACAACAATCCTTCCCCCATGACTTCTGGCAATACCTAAACTAACGGATAAGCCAAGTCCGGTGCCCTTGGTAAGTTCCTTGGTGGTGAAAAAGGGGTTGAAGAGTTTACCCATCGTTTCTGGTTCTATGCCGCAGCCATTATCCTGAACGGAAACAACCACTTCCTTTGTATCAGCTTCCCGAGGTGAACAACCCGTACGAATGGTAATCACCCCTTGGTCCAAGGAACGCAAGGCATCCTTGGCGTTAAGTAGAAAATTGACCAGCACCTGCTCCAATTGTTGCTTATTACCCAGTACGAGCGGCAAAGCGTGGCAAAGGTCCGTATGAATACTCGTATTATTTTTTTCGATCTGGTAAGAGACCAAAGCCAAGCTGTTCTCTACCACCTCGTTGAGAGAAATTTGATCTTTAGAATAAGGTTCCTGCCTGGAAAAAGCTAATAAGCTCTGAATAATCCTTTTGCATCGGGTCCCACAATTTTTAATATCCGCTAATAGGTGGTAGCCGGGATGTTCCTGGTCAAGTCTTCTTAATAAGAGTTGAGCATCCCCCAAAATGGCTGTCAGAGGGCTATTGAGCTCATGGGCAACACCCGCGGCCATTTCCCCCACTGCGGCAAGCTTTGCCGTTTGCACCAATTGTTCCTGCCTTTTCAGAACTTCCAGATAAAGCCTGCTGTTTTGTAAACATACCGCCAATTGGTCAGCTAATTGCTGGGCAAATATAAAATCATTTGGAGAATAAGCATTGGTTTTTTTACTGCCAAAATTCAGTGTACCAATCACCGTATCATTAATTAATAGAGGAGCCATAATTACGGAACGGATACCCACTGCCATTAAATCCTTATCTTCGTTGCACGCTTCTGGATCTTCCCAGATGTTTTGACGCATAATGCATCTCTTTTCCTCCATGGCTTGCCAGGGTGCGGAGTTTTCTCTAATTAGTACAGTTCCAACCCCTAGGATGACCTGATCCTTGGGTATGCCAGACTTAATGATCAGCTGTTCTCCTTCCAATAAGCAAAAACTAAGCAAATCATAAGATATTACTTCCTTCAGTGGTTCCGCTGTCCGATCAATAATTTCCTCATAGGACATGGCCACCGTGATGTTGCGAGCAATTTCGTTGATGATTTCTAATCTTTTGTTTTGTTTCGTTACTTCTTCGATGGTCTTTCTCAGTTCAACATAATGATTAAGTCGAGTAGATCGTACACCCGTTAACTTTGTTAATAGCTTTTCGTTTAACGCTGTTTTATCCATATCAATAAGCCCTTCTTAGTAATGCGATGACATCATTTAATTCCATTTGCTTAGGATTGGCCACTAAACAAATGTCTTTAATTATATTCTGAGCAAGGATGGGATAGAGATTTAGATTAACATGCAAATCAGAAAGCTTATCCGGTAATTCCAGTTCTCTAAATAAACTCGCGATGGCATCAATAACCCGATCGGAGCCATCTTCGATGGAAGTAATATTTTCCCCCAGGGCTTCCGTAATATTGGAATATTTTACCCGATTGGCTGACAAGTTGTACTTTACCACATGGGGCAACAGCACGGCATCTACAATTCCTGCGGGTATGTCAAACCAACCGCTAATCTGATGGGTGATGGCATGCGCTGCTCCTAAAATTGCATTGGAAAAAGCCAGTCCGGCATTGAGATTGGCCATGGCCAGGCAGTGGTTTAACTCTTTGCTGCGGGAACCACCCTTGACCTGACGTAAACTATTGGCTGACAGCTTGATGGCATTGATGGCAAATAAATCCGTCATGGGGGTGGCACCCTTTGAGACATAGGACTCGATCGCATGGGTCAAAACATGTACCCCGGAATAAATCATGGACTGATTGCTTAGGGTTTCTAGAAGATTAGGATCATGAATGGAAACGTAGGGTATGAGGGATTTGGAGACAATGGTCATTTTTCTTTTTTCCGGTGCGTTAAGGATGATGGAAAATTGGGAAACCTCAGAGCCTGAACCGGCTGTGGTGGTAACCGCAATAATGGGCGGTAAGGGACGGGTAATACTATCTACTTCTTCATATTCCGAAAGCTTGCCCCCATTGGAAACCAGCAAAGCCACCGCCTTGGCCGCGTCAATCGGACTGCCTCCCCCCACAGCCAGTAAAGAATCACAGCTATTTTCGATGTATTGAATGCTGCCGCAATTGATTTCATAATCTTTAGGATTTGGGGAGACATCTCCCCAAACGACATATTCCAAACCGTTCTTAGCCAAACTTTCCAATACACAAGTCAACCATCCACTGGCACGTACCCCTTTATCGGTTACCACAAAGACACGCTTGGCTCCCAAACGCACGGCATGGATACCACATTCCCAGATGGTATCCGGGCCAAAGATAATTTCCGGGGACACAAATTTAAATACATTCATGCTTAGCACCTCTGTGTATAAGTGGAATGAGTTAATGGTTTTAATTATACAAAAGTTTAGACAATTCCTTTAATTTAAGAAATTTGGCTATCTTCGATTAAAATTTTTGTTAAGTGCATGATTACTTGATTACATGGTAATAATAGTTACAGCAGATTTTAGTTAGCTAAGGGGGCCCTATAAAGTGAATTGCCCGGTTTGTGGAGGTAAAGCCACCGGAAAAGTTGGCATTGATCAGTATTATTGCTGGGACTGCTGTGTGGAATACCGTATGAACAGAGAAGGTGTAGATGTTTTCGAAGTGGCTGAAGATGGCAGTTTGGTTTCCTTTGACCCACACAATACAGGCCTGTATTAAGTCCTAGGGGGTGAGTTAAAGATGGGATTTTGGCGGGGAGTTATTACTGGCAGTCTGCTTGGTGCTGCACTGGGCATGGTATTTAAACCACAACGCAAGCCAGAACGATTAATAATGAATAGTACCCGTAATGCCAGTCGTCGTGCCCAAAGGATGATGAAGGGTATGTCCAGAAAAGTAAATGATATAATCAGGTAAATGAAAGTAGTGGGGACATCGGTCCTCACTTTTTTATACTAATCAGAAAGCATCCGATTGTAAGGATGATCGTATAAGACTCTCATGCCGCTGGTCGGCACCTTATCAGGACAGAAAAGCTAAGGCTCGCTTGTGCCCTAAAGAGGGTGCGCTATAGGCTCTTGCCTGGGACCTTTAGGTGATGCCCTTTAGGGTATGGCGCACCCTTAAGGGCAAACGAGCCAAGCTTTTCTAACTACCGGGCATTGACCCATTATTTTAGCTCGAAGGAGGAAACTATGGCCTGGTGGAAGGAAAAGTGTACCTATCGTTATCTTTTTCTTTCTTTGTTAATTTCACTTATTCTATATTTTCTCTATCTCGTCCGAGGACTATTTGTCCCTTTTATTTTGGCCGTTGTGTTGGTATATATGTTAAACCCTATGGTTGACCGTATGCAAAGACGGGGCGCCTCCAGGGTTGCAGCCATATTAATTTTATATTTGGGTGTCATCATTATTGTTACCAGCTTGCTCATGTATGGTGTTCCTAGAATGGTTAACCAATTGGAAAGGCTGGTTGAAAGTATTCCCCTTTACACAGACCGAGTGAAGTTAATGGTACTAAACATTCAACATTCCTTTGACCACAGTTCCGTGCCTCCCGGGGTGCAGCAGATTGTAGATGAAAGAATTCGCTGGGTTGAGTCACAGCTATTGGCTGTGGTTCGAAAATCAATCGATTTACTGATGACCATCCTGAGTAACCTTTTTAATGTTGTATTAGCCCCCGTTTTGGCCTTTTACATAATGAAAGATTTGGATCTGCTGAAAAGTTGGGCACGATCCATTATTCCTAAGGAAATAGCGGCTGATGTTTTTTATCTGGCTAAAGAAATAGACTTTGTTTTTGCTAGTTTTATCAGGGGACATTTGACGGTAGTGCTGATCATTGGTGTCTTAACTAGCCTGTCCTTTATGCTGATTGGCCTTGAATTTGCTGCTATGCTTGGTATTATAGCAGGAGTTACGGAACTAATCCCCTATTTTGGTCCCCTAATTGGTGCTGTGCCGGCATTGGCAATGGCACTGTTGCATTCGAAATGGATGGTCCTTAAGGTATTGGTTATTGTTTTTATTATTCAGCAATTAGAGGGCAACATTATTTCTCCTAGAATTTTAGGGCAGCGGGTTGGTTTACATCCCCTGGCCATCATTGTGGCCTTACTGGCTGGGGGCCATTTATTTGGCATTGGAGGTATGCTATTGGCGGTTCCCCTGGCGGCCATGGTAAAAATAATGATTTCCTTTGTCTGGCAAAAATTAATTTAGAGAGAAAAGAAATCTAAAAAGTTTGAACGAACGTGTATAAGCACCTTCGCTAGCTTGACCACTAGATAAAATTGCTATAATATAAATATTTGAAGGATAATGTAGTAAGATGCCGATTAACCTGGTTTATTCACCAAACAGGAGGTAATATAAATTGTTGACCGGAAGAGAGATTAGGGAGAAATATCTGAAATTTTTTGAGCAGCATGCCCATCAAATTTTGCCCAGTGCTTCACTGATACCTCATAATGATCCGAGTATTCTTTGGACTGCTGCAGGTATGGTACCTTTCAAACCCTACTTTACGGGACAAGCCGTACCGGAATATAAAAGGGTAACAACCTGCCAGAAATGTATTCGCACACCGGATATTGAGTCAGTTGGGCGTACAGCCAGACACCATACATTTTTTGAGATGTTGGGGAATTTCTCCTTTGGTGATTATTTTAAAGAAAGCATCATTCCTTGGTCTTGGGAATTTATTACCAAGGAACTGAATTTACCCCAGGATAAATTATGGATTACCATCTACCAAGATGATGATGAGGCCTTTGAAATCTGGCATAAGACGGTGGGTGTACCTGCCGAACGAATTGTTCGCCTGGGAAAGGATACCAACTTCTGGGAGATTGGTGTTGGTCCCTGCGGCCCTTGTTCAGAAATCTATGTGGATTTAGGGGAAGCCAGGGGTTGCGGTGCCCCAGATTGTCAGGTGGGCTGCGATTGTGACCGTTTCCTGGAAATTTGGAACCTTGTCTTTATCCAGTTCTTCCGGGACGAAGAGGGAAATTATTCTCCTCTAGAAAGCAAAGGTATTGACACAGGCATGGGACTGGAGCGTGTTGCGTCCGTACTGCAGGGTGTAGCCTCTAACTTTGACACCGATATTTTTAGGGAAATTATGGATTTTACAGCCAATCTGGCAGGGCATAAATATGGCCAAGCTGCGGACACGGATTTAGCTTTAAAAGTAATTGCCGATCACTGTCGGGCAGTTACCTTTGCGGTTAGCGATGGTGCTTTACCTGGCAACGAGGGGCGTGGTTATGTAATCCGTCGTTTGCTGCGTCGGGCCGTTCGTTTTGGCAGAGTCTTAGGGGTGCATGAACCCTTTCTTTATAAGGTTTCCCAGGCAATCATTGAGCAAATGCAGGATGCCTATCCCGAACTGAAGCAAAAGAGTGGCCATGTAATAAGGGTAATCCATACAGAAGAAGAAAGATTTTTGGAAACTCTGGCCGCAGGCAGTGATATCCTTGCTACCTTGATTAGTGAGGCCAAGGCCAGCGGAGCCAGTGAAATAATTGGTAATGATGCCTTTAGGCTATATGATACCTTTGGTTTCCCCCTGGAACTTACCCAGGAAATTGCCGCTGAACAGGGGTTAACGGTGGATGAGGATGGCTTTAATGCCGCCATGGAAGAACAACGCAAGCGGGCTCGCAGTGCTCGGCAGGAAATTGAGTACATCTCTGAACGGGGTGTTTTGTATAAGGCCTTACGGGAAGAGTTAGGCGATACTAGATTTAACGGTTATAGTACCTTAGATACAGATTCCAACGTCATGGCGATTTTGAAAGATGGCTTGCAAGAGCTATCCGCAGTGGCTGGTGAGGAAGTAGAAATCATCCTGGATGTTACCCCCTGCTATGCAGAGTCCGGCGGCCAGATAACAGACCATGCCATGTTAATAGGACCCGACCTGTCAGTTGAAGTTAGCTTCGTTAACAAGCCAGTTGAGGGTTTAATTGTGCACCGTGGCAAGGTGCTCTCCGGTGTACTCAAGAGGCACGACTCGGTGAAGGTTAAGGTTGAGCAACCAAGGCGTCAAGACACTGCCAGGAACCACTCAGCCACTCACCTATTACATAAAGCACTAAAAGAAGTGTTGGGTGAACATGTTAATCAAGCCGGTTCCCTGGTAGAGCCAGATCGCCTGCGCTTTGATTTTACCCATTATGCAGCTGTGACCCCGGAAGAGCTTCTACGCATAGAAGAGATTGTCAACCAAGCTGTATTAGCTAATTATTCCATCGAAACCTTTGAAACTTCTTTGGCCAAGGCCAAGGAAATGGGAGCAGCAGCTCTCTTTGGTGAAAAGTATGGCAAGCAGGTGCGAGTAGTCAAAATGGGTGAATTCAGCCTGGAGCTTTGTGGTGGTACGCATTTAACGTCCACTGCCGAAGTGGGTCTGTTTAAAATCTTTAATGAAACCAGTGTTGGTGCCGGGCTGCGCCGGATTGAAGCAGTGACAGGCCTTGGTGTATTAAAATACCTTGGGGCCAAGGAAGCACAACTAGAAGAAATCGCTGCTGTGATTAAAAGCCCGGTACAGGAAGTGGTACGCCGTACAGAGGCCCTGGTTCAGCAGAACAAAGCCCTGGAGCAAGAAATTGAGGCACTCAGGACGAAACTAGCTAAGTCCGAGGTGCAGGATATTTTAGGCAGCATTAAGCAAGTAAAGGGAGTGTCTGTGCTGGCCTCCGTGGTAGCAGCCCCGGATATGGACAATTTAAGGGGTATGGTGGACATGCTCCGGGATAAAATGGGCAGTGGTGTGATCCTATTGGGAAGTACCGCCGGTGAAAAGGTGAATTTAGTGGCGGCTGTGACCAAAGACCTCCATGGTCAGGGATTGCATGCTGGTAATTTAGTGAAAGAAATTGCCAAAATGGTTGGCGGTGGCGGCGGCGGTCGTCCAGACATGGCCCAAGCAGGGGGCAAAAACCCAGAAAAATTACAGGAAGCCATTGACACCGTGCACCAGGTAGTAGAAAAACAAATGAAATAGCAAAGAGCGACAGGGGGAAATTCTCTCTGTCGCTTTTCAGTTGGCCAAGAGAGTACAGAGCACAAGGGGACGGTTCTTTTGTGTTGCTCTATGGAACAACACAAAAGAACCGTCCCCTTGTGCTTCCTTTTTCAATGGTCTTAACCTGTCCCCTTGTCCCCCAAGGGAATATTTCTTATGGGATTTGCAGATCATAAGAAGGAGTGTGTAATAATTTGTCGAATTTTGTCTTGTCTGATAAAAACAGAATAACTCTAGGGAGGAAGTAGTATTGAAGAGGGTATTTAAGTATGGGATAATTTGCCTGGCTATTCTTACCTTGGCTTTGGCAGCGGTAGGTTGTACGGGTAAGGAGGAAGCCAAGTCACCTGCCCAGGATGGTGGTAAGAAGAAGTTAGTGGCTGCTGCGGATGCAACTTTTCCGCCCTTTGAGTTTGCTGATGCCAGTGGGCAGTATGTGGGGTTTGACCTGGATCTGATTGCAGCCCTTGCAGAGGAAATGGGTTATCAATTGGAGTTTCAGAGTATGGCCTTTGACGGCATTATTCCTGCATTGCAGAGCAGTCAGATTGACTGTGCTGCTACTGCCATGACGATTACACCCGATCGCCAAAAGGCAGTTAATTTTAGTGAACCTTATTATAAAGCCGGGCAAATTGTTGTTGTGCAGACCAGCAAGAATGATGTAAAGAGTATTACGGACTTAAAAGGTAAGACCATTGCTGTACAGAGTGGTACTACCGGTGCCATGGAGGCTGAAAAAGCCACCGATAAAGGCAAGGTGACTTACTTTACTGGTGCTGATCAAGCCCTTCAGGAATTGAAAAATGGTGCTGCAAATGCGGTTATTATTGACTATCCGGTTGCCGCTTATTTTATTCAACAGGGGAACAAAGATGTGAAAATGGTGGGCGATATCATGTCTTCTGAGCAATATGGTATTGCTGTGCCTAAGGATAAGCAGAAAGTTTTGGAGGATATTAATGCTGGGTTGAAAAAGATAAAAGAGAATGGTAAGTATGCTGAGATTTATAAAAAATGGTTTGGTGAAGAGCCAAGGGCTTAATATAATTTACATTGGAGGAGGGACGAATGTCTCTCCTTTCCTATATTATAATGTTTGTTAAAATACAGGGCTAAGGAAGGTGTGTTGCATCCGCGAGGGGGATAACGATAGCACCTGCAAATTCGTTGGGCTATCTTTCCCAGAAAAGGGGTATGGCGGTATTTGCATAAACTATGTAAATACGGCAGCCTGACCTCCAAGGCCCATGGTTCATGCCATCAAGCGGAAGGCTATACTTGTAACCTTCTCTTCCAAAAAGTCATATGATGAAAGATCAGAAATCTTGTGTTTTTAGGAAGGGGGGGTCTTGATGTTTTTTCAACCTAGGAGGCCCGGTTCCCCGTCAAAGGGGTTGCCGGTACAGACTGGTATACCAGGCCTTAACTTAAACTTAAGCGTTGATCATATTCAAGTTATGGGAACGTTACTGATGATGGGTTTAAACCGCCGGCCAGGCTTTAAAGAGGAAATGGCAGAGTTTATGCTTTTTATGCAGAAGATGCAGGAAGCAGCCGAAACCATCTCAGTGCAAATGGAAAGTGTTCATCAAGAGTATGCCAAGGTTAAAGCAAAAATGCAGGAACCCATTGCAAATGGAAAAGATGTCAAAAGGGAAACCTCGCGGCAAGAGGGAACACCCTACGTCAACCCACTGCTGCAGCATCTGTTTAGATTAATGTCCTATTAATTACAGTATAAACAAATCCCCCCTGGGAGACAGTAGTATTTACCGCTATTGTCAGCTTAGGGGGGATTTGTATAAGGTATACAATATTAATTTATTTTAGAAATATAAAAGGAAAATGAAAGATAATGTTGAATTAATATTTCTATGTTAGGAAATATTAGGACTGGGAGGTCTTTGCCGTGGCTCAAGATTTTTCACAAGAAACAGTAATGTTTAAAGTCCAGGCGGAAGAAGTTAACCAGGCCCGTGAAATACTGCTGGCTGTTTATGCCGCATTAAAGGAAAAAGGCTATAACCCCATAAACCAATTGGTAGGTTATTTATTATCTGGTGATCCAGCCTATATCACTAGTCATGGGAATGCTCGCAGTATGATCCGTCGATTGGAACGAGACGAGCTGCTAGAAGAACTTGTTAAAAACTACCTGGAGCAGAAATAACCCCTCATAGGGGTTTGTTTTTGTTGGAGGTGTAATATGGAATATAGAGAGCTTGGGGACACAGGGTTAACGGTGTCCCGTTTGTGTTTCGGGGCTCTGACCATTGGACCCTTGCAGGCTAATTTACCAGTGGAGCAAGGAGCGGCAGTGATTGCCAGTGCCTTGGACCGGGGTGTTAATTTTATGGATACTGCCGAATTGTATGGCACCTATCCATATATTCGTGAGGCCATAAAAAATAGAAAACAAGAAGTGATTATTTGCAGTAAGTGCTATGCCTATACCAGAGATGGCATGAAGGAAAGCTTGGAGGCTGCCCTTAGAGGCATTGACCGGGAGTACATTGATATTTTTATGCTTCATGAACAGGAATCCCTACTGACCATCAAGGGGCATTGGGAGGCCATTGAGTATCTACTGGAGGCCAAGAGCAAAGGTTTGGTACGGGCTGTGGGAATCTCTACCCACCATGTGGCAGCGGTCAGGGCTGCGGTGGACATGCCAGAGCTTGAGGTCATTCATCCCATTATTAATAGGGCAGGGGTGGGTATTGCCGATGGCAGTGCAGCGGAGATGCTGTCTGCTATAAAAATGGCCCATGCCGCAGGAAAGGGCATTTATGGCATGAAAGCCTTGGGAGGGGGCAATTTACTTGCCAATTCCCAAGAGGCATTAAACTTTGTCTTGGGTATCCCAGAATTGGCTTCCATTGCTGTCGGTATGCAAAATTTTAACGAAGTAGATTATAATACTCGCTTTTTTAGCCAAACTTATATACCAGAGGATCTACAGGAAAGGGTAGCCAGGCAACCACGGCGTTTGCATATTGATGATTGGTGTGAGGGATGTGGTGCCTGCGTCCAAAAGTGTGGCGCTGGGGCCCTGAAGTTACACGGGGGGAAGGCAAGAGTAGACGGGGAACTGTGTCGCCTATGTGGTTACTGTGGCGCAGTATGTCCGCTTTTTGCTATCAAAGTTATATAGAAATGGAGATTTGCAGATGAGGATTATGGGCCTGGATGTGGGTGACAAAACCATTGGGGTTGCTTTAAGCGATCCTTTGGGTTGGACGGCCCAGGGTTTGGAAGTTATTCGCCGGAATACCTTAGAAAAAGATATTAATCGTTTATGCCAAATAATAGACGAATATGCGGTGGAGAAAATCTTAGTGGGCATGCCCAAAAATATGAATGCCACCATTGGTCCCCAGGGTGAAAAGGTGTTAGCCTTTATTGAAGATTTAAAAGAAAATATTGATTTGCCAATTAAGACCTGGGACGAAAGATTGAGTACAGTGGCCGCAGAGAGAATGTTAATCCAAGCGGATGTCAGTCGCAGCAAAAGAAAGAAAGTCATTGACAAAATGGCTGCTGCGGTTATTTTGCAGGGTTACTTAGACGCTGGGGCAAAGTAAACCATTATTAATTAGGAATTTCTTGACAGAAAATGTTTTTTTGGATACAATACAGACAACTTTTGGAAACGAGGTGCAGATTATGCCGGAACAAGATGAAGTAATTACCCTTATTGATGAAGATGGAGCTGAACATGATTTTAACGTTATCGACGTTATAGAAGTAGAGGGTTCCGAGTATGCAATTTTACTACCTGTAGAAGATGAGACTGACGAGGCAGTTATTCTAAAATTTGCCAAGGACGAAGACGATAATGAAATTCTCGTAGATATTGAAAGTGATGAAGAGTGGGAAAAGGTTGCCGATGCATGGGAAGAGATGGTAACCGCTGAGGACGGCGAGTAAATAAAATATTAAAGAAAACCAGACTGGATTAAAATGGATCCTCTTAAAGGGCATTTTAATCTGTCTGGTTTTTTTCTATTTTCCAGCACTTTTATAGGAATAGCAAATGCATGTCCCTAGTAAGATATAGCTAGGATAAGTTCTACGTTCGGAGGGGGGGATTGCTTTGGGGCCAAAAAGAAAAAAGCTATTTGCTTTAATATCCTTACCAGTTATTATGATGATGGTCGTTTTTTTGATAGCCTCTCAAATGAGTTTTGCACCTCAAAATAAAATATTACCCGGCATATATATACAGAATCAGGACATGTCCCTGCTTAGTTATAACCAAGCCTTACTCTCGATGCAAAAGCTGGAACAACAATTTAAAAAGCCAATCAAAGTAAAATACGACGATTTAACCTGGGTATTGCCGATGGATCAAGTGGGATTAAAGATAGACTGTTCAAGAGAGGTCCAACGGGCTATGGCCATTGGACGTCAAGGATCCCCGTGGCAAAAGTTTTTAGAGCGCAGGCAGGCTTTTCGGGGGATCTATTTAAAACCAGAAATCTCCTTAGACAAAGAGTTATTGGAAAGAAATGTGACGGAGGTAGCAGAGATTATTATTCTACCACCCCGGGAGGCTGGTTTAATCATAAATTCAGATCAAACAGTGGAAATATCTCCTGGCCATAATGGCAGATTAATTGATATCGAACAATTAGAATTAAACATTAAGGAATCGTTATTGGCTGGCAGTCAATCACCCATTGATTTGAAATTAATTGAGGTACCGCCAGTACGAACCACAGAAGAAATCCAGTCCATGGGGGTGGATACGCTATTAGGAATGTTTTCTACCCAATTTGACCCCAGCAAAGTTAATCGAGCCTATAATGTGAGTGTGGCAGCGGCGGCTCTTGATGGGTTGACAGTTAGCCCCCAGGAAGTTATTTCCTTTAATGAAGTTGTGGGGCCACGCAGTACCGAGGCAGGCTATAAAAATGCTCCGGTAATTATTAATAATGAGATGGTGGACGGACTGGGTGGCGGTGTTTGTCAGGTTTCCACCACACTTTATAACGCTGTGCTGCTGGCTAACTTAGAGGTCATTGAAAGAAAAAATCATAGCATACCAATTACCTATATCCCCATTGGCAGGGATGCTACGGTAGTATTTGATGCCATTGATTTTAAATTTAAGAATAATACCGATTACTGGCTGTATATACAATCCTATGTTAAGGGAGGTACTCTAACCATTAAAATCTTTGGCAATTCAGATTTTAAAAGGGATGTAGTCATTCGCAGCTGGATTGAGGAGACCTACGATCCCAAAACGATCGTTGAAGAGGATCGTGGGATACCCATGGGGGATCGGGTGGTGCGGCAGCAAGGTGGCCAGGGTTTTAGGGCCACTGGAGAACGCATCGTTATGAAAGACAATAAAGTGATTAAGGTCGAAAGATTGCCAACCAGTATTTATAAAGCAAGGAATCAAATTATCTCACAGGGAATAGCACCGCCGGGAACCATTCTTAAAGACCCTAAGTTACAGGTGAGCAATGATCCTTCAAGTGAGACTAACGGTGACCTACAGAATAATATCCCTTAAACCGAGAGTTTAAGAGAGTAGCTAAGCTATATAGGTAGCATAAAATATAGGATAGCTTATATTAAAATAAGGTTATCAATTTGTTATAAGAATAACCGCAGGCAATAAGCATTGCGGTTATTCTTGTGTATGTAAATTTATGGATAAGAGGAATATATATGGAATGCTAGCACCTATTTAATTGTTTATGATGGCTGGTTTTTTTCTTGATCTAACGAATAAATGATGATAATATTAAAAAATGTAAAGAATATTTTTGCAATTTACTTTTTCAAAATCTTTATGTTGACCGAATGAGTATCGAATAGTATATTTAATTTATTATAATAGGGGGAGAGAGTAATTATGAGAAAAAAGGTGCTACTATTATTAGCAATGTCTCTGTCGATGCTTTTACTAGTAACAGGCTGTGGATCTAGCAGCCCCAAGACGAATAATGAGTCAGCTGCAGGCGGAACGTTTAAGGTAGGACTTGAGTGTGGATATGCACCATTCAACTGGACACAAATGAATGATTCCAACGGTGGTGTTAAGATTGATGGCAGTGGCGAGTATGCAGGCGGTTACGATGTAGAAATTGCTAAAAAGATTGCAGAGGGATTGGGTAAAGAATTAGTCATTGTTAAAACGGAATGGGATGGTCTGGTACCAGCATTAACATCCGGTAAAATTGATGCTATCATTGCAGGTATGTCACCAACAGCGGAACGTAAAAAGACCATTGATTTTTCAGATATCTACTATAAATCGGATTTAGTTATGGTTGTTAAAAAAGGTGGCAATTATGAAGCTGCTACCTCCATCCAAGATTTCAAGGGGGCAAAAGTAACGGCCCAATTAAATACCTTCCACTATTCAGTAATCGATCAAATTGAAGGTGTAGCCAAACAGCCGGCAATGGATAACTTCCCAACCATGAGGGTTGCTTTAGAGTCAGGAATTATTGATGGGTATGTATCGGAACGTCCAGAGGGTGTTAGTGCCTCAGCAGCTAACCCAAAATTTGCTATGGTAGAATTTAATGAAGGTTTTAATACATCCGATGATGATACAGCAATTGCAGTAGGTATTAAAAAGGGCAGTGAATTAACCGAACAAATCAATAACATCTTAGCAGGTATCTCAGAAGAGGAACGTACAAACATCATGGATACTGCTATTAAAAATCAACCGGCAGCTAAATAAAGATTAAGTGAAACCGGGCGCATTAAAATGCACCCGGTTTTATGACGTTTATCATAAGGGGGAGAAAAATGAGCTTTGAATGGATCGTAAAAATTGTTGCAGACTACGGGCCAATGTTCATTCGAGGTGCGGGAATAACACTATTAATTTCTATTATTGGTACTATTATAGGATCTATCATCGGTTTACTAATAGGAGTTATACGTACCATTCCCCTGCCGGAACGTGGGGCCAAACGGATCACTCTCCAAGTAATCAATGCTTTACTTTCTGCTTATATTGAATTCTTCCGTGGCACACCGATGATTGTACAAGCTATGGTAATTTATTATGGTTCTGCCTTAGCATTTGGTGTGGATATGAACAGATTGGTAGCAGCAATTTTTATCGTATCGATTAATACAGGGGCCTATATGTCAGAAATCGTTCGTGGTGGTATTATATCGATTGATAAAGGACAATTTGAAGCAGCCCATGCCATCGGTATGAATCATTTTCAAACAATGACGAATGTAGTCATACCACAGGTCATTCGTAATATTCTACCGGCAACAGGCAACGAATTTATTATTAATATCAAAGACACCTCGGTGCTTAACGTAATTTCCGTCTCGGAATTATTCTTCCAAACAAAATCGGTTGCAGGAAACAACTTTAGATATTTTGAATCATTCTTTGTGGCGTGTATTATTTACTTTATTATGACCTACACAGTAACGAGAATTTTACGTTATTTTGAGAAGCGGTTGGATGGTCCCGATGATTACATTCTGTTAGGTAATCAAATGCAATTAGAAAGGCCGGAAGACAAGCTGCGTAAAAAACAAAATTAAATAGACGGAGGAGGGAGCATATGGAAAAGATAATTGATATTCAACATTTAAGTAAATCCTTTGGGGCCCACGAAGTCTTAAAAGATATAGATTTTTCAGTTAGCAAAGGAGAAGTAGTTTGTATCATTGGTTCATCTGGATCTGGCAAATCAACCCTTCTTCGCTGCGTTAATTTATTAGAAAAACCAAGTGGTGGTCAAATTATTTATAAAGGGGAAAACATTTTGGATGATAAGCATGATATCTATGCTTACCGTACCAAGTTGGGTATGGTCTTCCAACAGTTTAACCTATTTAATAATCACAACGTTTTAAACAATTGTGTAGTCGGACAAATAAAGGTGCTAAAACGGTCTAGGTCAGAAGCGGAAAAAATAGCCATGCAATATTTAAAGGTTGTTGGTATGGATCAATATATTAACGCCAAACCAAGACAATTATCAGGTGGTCAAAAGCAACGGGTGGCTATTGCCAGGGCACTCTCTATGGAACCGGATGTGATGTTGTTTGATGAACCAACATCAGCCCTTGATCCTGAGATGGTAGGAGAAGTCCTGAAAGTAATGAAGGAACTTGCCGAATCTGGTCTGACCATGTTAATTGTCACGCACGAAATGGGATTTGCCAAAGAGGTATCTGATCGTGTAGTATTTATGGACAAGGGAGTTATAGCAGAAGAAGGACCTCCGGAACAAATCTTTAATAACCCAACACAAGAACGTACCAGGGAGTTTTTAAAGCGTACCTTAGCACAGATTTAACCTGAGACTGAGAGAAAAGTAGAGCACTTTGCTTTGGCAAGGTGCTTTATTCAATAATTGACGGGATTAGCTTTTTACTAGTATAGTTTTTACATAATCGTTAACAGGGTGAAACGAATAAAAGAGGCTATCCTGAACCCTGCGAAGCGGATGGGGGTAGGACCTCCATTTTCATTTTTTGTTGATGCTGTTAACGGCGTGGAATTCTTTGATCAGTATACTTTAGATTAGGTGAGACAATGGGAAGTTTAAGATTGTACTGGGAATTTTCCCGCAAATCCTTTCAAAGGGCAGTGGCCTATCGTTTTGATGCCTGGATCAGGGTAATTTCAAATATTATGTTATTGTTCATGTGGGGTTTTATCTGGTATGGGCTATATGGCGGGCAGGATACAGTGGAAGAGGTATCCTTTGAGGCCATGTTAGGCTATATCTTGATTAGTCAAGCCCTGCAGGGGATACATGGGGCCGGGACACCCCTTTGGGAGATACAGGAGCGGGTGCGCACAGGGGATATTGCTATGGAACTGCTGCGCCCTTACGATTACCCGCTGCGTATGTTGTTTTCTGATTTTGGCAGCATTGCCTTTTATTTTTTAACGGCAATTTTGCCTCTCTATGGCTTGTTGTTTTATCTGCTGGATACCACCTTGCCCAGCTCCCTTTACCAATGGAGTATGTTTGTGGTGTCGGCGGTCTTGGGCTATTTGTTACGCTACTGTATTGAACTAACTTTTGGCCTGTTTAGCTTTTGGCTGGTGGAAACAGGTGGGGTAGAAGATATTTTTTATTTCTCTATTTCACTATTCTCTGGTTCGGTAATTCCCTTGTGGTTTTTTCCTGGCTGGTTGGCCACTTTGGCCGGATGGCTGCCCTTTCAAGCCATCTTTTTTGTACCCAACTCTATTTTTATCGGTGAACTTACTGGACAGGCTTTGATCCATGCCCTCTTGGGGCAAGTGATGTGGCTAATTGTGTTTTATGCAGTTTTACGCTATGTTTGGCTAAAGGCATCGAGGAAAGTAGTCGTACAAGGGGGCTAAGATTCATGCCGCAGATTTGGTTGAGGAACATTCGTATGTACTTATATATGGTAGGTGCCAGCATCCGTGCCCAGATGCAGTATCGCTATGCCTTTGTCATGAATATTTTGGGTTGGGCCATGACCTATGCCGGTACGGCTATTACCATGTGGGTGTTACTATATTCCTTTGGTGCCATAGAGGGCTGGACCTTTTGGGAATTGATTTTTTTATTTGCCCTGGCGGTTTTATCCTGGGGTGTATGCATGGTTTTTTTCTTTCATTTTAGGGGGTTGGATCAATATATTGTTAACGGTACCTTTGACCGTTTTTTAGTAAGGCCCATGCACCCCTTTTTTCATTTCATGGCCATGAAATTTGATGTGGGTGCCTTTGGTCAATTTTTATTTAGTACGATCGCTGTGGCATTGGCCTACCATCACCTTCAAATGCACTGGCCCCTCTGGAAATGGCTTGTTTTTGGGGGAGCAGTGGTTGGCGGCACCCTGATCCAGGGTGGACTTTTAATCCTTATATCAGCCATCGCCTTTTGGACCACCCGGTCGGAACGATTATACTGGGCAGTCATGTGGCCCGCCAAAAGCCTCATGAACTATCCCCTGACCATTTACCCTCCGGGGGTACAGTGGGTAGTCACCTTTATCCTTCCCTTTGCCTTTGTCAATTACCTGCCTTCCTTGCTTTTATTGGATAAGACCGGCGGCGGGTATGCACCCTATTGGGGGTTTTTAAGTCCGGTGGTAGGCCCGATTTTCTTTTGGCTCTGTTTGCGTTTTTGGATGCATGGTTTAAATCATTATAAGAGTGCTGGCTCCTAAGAACGGAGGAAATCATGAGTTTGATTGAAGTTAAGCATTTATACAAACAGTATGATGTGGCCAAGCGGCAAGAGGGTATGTGGGGGGCTGTACGCAGCCTTTTTCACCGGGAGTATCTAAGCAAAATGGCAGTGCAAGATATTTCCTTTACCATCAAGGCCGGAGAAGTGGTTGGGTATATCGGACCCAATGGTGCCGGCAAATCCACCACCATCAAGATGTTGACGGGAATATTAGTACCCACCTCCGGAGACATTTTGATCAATGGTATCGTACCCTATAAAGAAAGGCAAAAAAATGCCAGGCAAATTGGTGTAGTCTTTGGCCAGCGGACACAACTTTGGTGGGATCTGCCTGCCATTGAATCTTTTGAACTCCTCAAGCAGGTATTTCAAATTCCCCAGCAGCGCTATCGGAAAAACATGGACACCTTTGCTGAGATTTTAGGGCTGGGGGAATTTATGCAGACTCCCGTGCGCCAACTTTCCCTGGGCCAAAGAATGAGGGCAGATATAGCTGCGTCCCTTTTGCATGATCCCTCGATCCTCTTTCTGGATGAGCCAACCATTGGCCTGGATGTGGTAGCCAAGGAAAGAATGCGTACCTTTATTAAGGAAATTAATCAGGAACGGGGCGTCACGGTTATTTTAACCACCCACGATATGTCCGATATAGAAAAACTCTGCCGGCGCATGATTTTAATTGATAAGGGCCAAGTTATGTATGACGGTGAACTGGCCAAGATTAAGGAAAAATTTGGCCAGCATCGTCTGCTAATTATTGACTTGGAGAGTGAAGAATCAGGGTTTTCTGTGGCGGGAGCAGAAGTTATCCGTGAAGAGGGTAACCGCAAATGGCTGCGCTTTAACCGCCGGCAAATATCCGCCTCCCAATTAATTAACCAAATTTCCGAACGCTACGAAATTAAGGATCTGGCCATTAGTGATCCTGAGATTGATGAGATGATCAGACAAATTTATGAAAAAGGGATCGACCAGATAGTTTAATAAATGCGGGAACAAAAACTCAATAAAACGATGCATTTTCTATCGTCCAAGCCTTTCTAAATTATTTTAATGCCACGAATTGCTCCTTTAAATAATGGTTCCTGTTTACGATAAAACGAATAATATACTCAGGTTCTGCATCAAACCCTTCTATATCATCCTTTTTATACGGGTCCAAGGGGATATGGGGTCGCAGCAGATGGTATAAAGAAGTAATTCTTGGTTCAAGCAGGTTCCTGGTAAAGGAAGTCTCTAGGATTTCCTCTAATAATCTACGATAGCTGTGACGAAATGCGGGGATATCAAGGATCCGTGCTGTAAGGGTATTGGAGCCTTGAATTGGAACGTAATGGTAGGCCATTTCCTTGCCATGACAACTGCGCCCCCAGGTGCCGTCATAATCCCAGGGGATAAGTTCAAACAAGCCAGTGACAGAATTACGGTACAGGGCATAATTTTGAATAAAACCGTCGTAGTTCTGGGTGCATACTACTCCTGCCAACCAGCGCAGGTATTTTTCAATATCGATATGTTTAACGATTTCTTTGGCAAAATCCGCCCGGGGAACCGTGTTGGTTTTGAAAATCAGTTCACGGAGAAAGCCATCATCCGATGGGGAGCCATATTTTTGTTTGTATCCGTCCAATAGGGATTTCTTAACTTCATAGTTATCCGGGTTGAGTAAGGAAAAATTTGCATCATCATTACGGGCATAGTAAATAGCCCCTGCTGGTAAATTCCTGTTCTTTAGAAACAGATCATCAACGGATTCTAAATGAAGGTAGACACCCTTGAAAGATCCATTTAGCTTTAATAGAACAAATTTGGCAGCGGGGCTTAGTAGGTTGAGGTCTCTAAAAAAATCAAAAGACAGTTTATTACGAAGCAAAGAAGGATCAAGGTATTCAGCATTTAAATGGATCTCCCTGCCTCCTAAAAAGCGGCCAGGTTTTTTAAAAAGGATATGGTAGGATTTTTTGGGCAATTCCCGGGTGAGGGCACCCCGATAGGCAATCTCGATTTTAAAAGAGTTTTGGTTTGTTTTTAACTGGGCTGGCACATGTTCATTACGCCATATATCGCGATTTAACTCTTGCAGATCTTTCGGGTTAATAAAAAGGGAATAGGCTGGTATATTTGCTGTACTTTCATTCATAGAATACAACAGTCCTTTCACCAAATCTTATTAACATTTTATAAAGCATCAATTGGAATGTGACCCAGTATACAGAAGTTTAACGAATATAATTCAATTTCATTTCTCTCATTTAGCACAAAACGTAAGATAACCCATATTATGTATGAAAACCTATATCGCATAGGGAATTTTTTCATAAGGGAGTGTTATGATGAGGGATTTGAATGAGAATGAATTAAGACAATTATTCTGCGATGAAAACGTTGATGAACTAAAAAGAATGTTTATGAAAAATAACCCCTGGGATTCCTGTTGGAATTCCGATGGTTCCAAAGGCTCCAAGGGTAGTGATGGATGCGAGGATTCGGATGGTTCCAAAGGATCGAAAGGTAGTAAATGCTCCAAGGGTCCCAAGTGGTCGAAGGGATCCAAGGGCTGTAAATGCTCTAAAGGGTCAAAGGGATCGAAAGGTAGTAAATGTTCCAAAGGGTCAAAAGGTAGTAAATGCTCCAATGGTTGGAAAGTTCCTAAGCATTCTAAGGGCTCAAAGGGTTCTAAATGTCCTCATAAGGTGAAAAAATTAAAAATATGTTAATATCAAAAAATGCACTTCCTAGATAGTGGGAGGTGCTTTTTTTATTGCCGTTAGGCTGGACTTGGATATGGAAAAAGTCATGAGCCATGAGACTTAGTTGTAAGCTCATGGCTCATGACCGCTGTATGATTTATTTGTGGCACTTTCCTTTGCCTTTGCATTTGATTCTTATATCCAACAAGAAAAATTCTTTACCTTTGGTAACCAGGCCATTTTTATCACAATCCAGTACAAAGAAGTCGCTGACATCTTTTATCTTAACATCAAAGACATTAAACTTGCAGATATCTCCGGCCCTAATCCCGGGAACGTTGACAACTGCAGTAAATTCATAAATATTTTCAAAGAAATGAACGATACCTCCATAGCAATCCACTTGCTTACAAGAAAATTTCTTGCAGTTTATACTATTGTTTTTGCATTCATCATGACAGTCATTTTTATTGTGGCCCTTTTGGTTGCAGCATTGATTTTCCTTGTGATGATGTGGATGCAAATACAATACGGTCCTTTCGATTGTTCCTTTGACTAGGATCTTATCACAAAAAGTGATATAGTGAGTGACCTTTGCATCAAAATTTTCTCCCACTATCTTCGACATGGGCGGCTTCACATGGGAGATAGCTTCGCAAACCACTTGGGTACATCCTTGATAAACTACATCAGCCGATTGACTCATATAAATCATCCTCCTAAATATTCCTAATACCTACAAAACATAGGCCCTTTTGGTATATATGACATTATATGGGTTTATTTAGGAACGGTTACTGCACAACTTAATTTTGTTAAAAATGTATAGTAGCATCTATAACCATACATGTAAAACACCACCAATTGGTACAACTGCCATAATCATTAGCTAATAAAAATTTCCTTAAATTAATGGAAAATTTCCCGGCCCTCGGACATATAAATTTACCTAAGGATAATTGTGGTCAAGGAGGGGGCCCAGTGAAAAAAATAGTAATTTGTGGTCGGAATGATGGCGGAAAGTCAACCATATTGGGCGAACTTTATAAAGGTTTAAAGAATAGGAATTACAAGCCCTTGGCAGTTGGCTCCGGTGTACAGGATGAAAAACCCTATTTGCATAAAGGAATAGACCCTAGTTACCTTACCATTGCTGTTCCTGAACCAGGCAGAGATATTATCTCGGATATTGATAGAGTTATCCGTAATGCCATTAATCAAATTAAGGAAAAGAACAAACTGATTGAAAATGCACGCAAGGCTTTAGAAGAATTAAATAAGGTGCGCTCCGTATTGGAATTGGGTAACCTTTCGCAAAGGGATATTCCCCAGACGGCAGCACTGCCAGATGTGGTTTTGATTGAGGCGGTGGGCATTAACGATGGCTATAAGTCCGAGGAATGCCGCAAACTGGCGGATGTATTGGTAACCATCATACCTGCTGGCTTAAAGGGAGAAATTATCATGGAAGCTGGTAACTTTCTTTTAGATGAAGCAGACGTATTGGTGGTAACAAAGATTGATGAGACCCCACGGGATGTTACCTCTACCACCTTAAAACTGCTGCAGCGGATTTACCGCACCAAGCCCATCATACCAGTGGTAGCCACCAAAGGGGTTCATATGAACTTGGTCCTGGATGAAGTGATTAAGGGATTGGCTGATCCCATGGTTTTGTTTGAGCCAATCCTGCCAGAGGAAACCAGTAAAAGAATAAATTAAGTAAGCGAAAAGGGAATGTTGCGAAACTACTAATTTGTAGGCAAGCGACACTCCCTTTTTACATTGCGAACGCATTCCTTGTCTGATTTAGTAGATAAATGATATAATTGGTTAAATTATATAAGGTTGTGTTGTTTTTGGCTAAAAAATACCGTGCAAAAAAACGAATATACTTCTTAGTTTTGCTAGTACTGGTAGGTGCCTGTTTTGATTTTGCACGTAGCACGTTGGAACCAGTTGATTCGGCTGGCAAAGCGGTGGATACCTTGGTTCGGATTGCCCCTAATACGACCACAGGACAAGTTGCTATATTATTAAAACAGCAAGGTCTGATCCAAAATGCTCAGACTTTTAAACTTTATACCCGCTATCAAAAATTGGATAATCAAATTAGAGCGGGTTATTTTGTGCTGAATCCAACCATGTCTGTGGAGGAAATCTTACATATTCTGATTCACGGTAAAATCGCTTCCAAGGGTTTTACCATACCTGAGGGATATAACTTGGCCAAGATTACCGATACATTGGCCAGCAAAGGGTTCATCCAGGAAGAAATATTTAAGGATTTATTAAAACAGGGTCAATTCCAATACTCTTTTATGAAGGAGTTACCAGCTGGAGAAAGGAGATTAGAGGGTTATCTATTCCCAGAAACCTATCATATAGGTTTAGATAGCACGGAGAAAGATATTATTAACGTAATGCTAGCGGGCATGGAGCGTCAAATTAAGGATCTTCAATTGGAAGAAAAGGCCCAAAACATGAATTTGTCTTTACACCAGGCTGTGACCATTGCCTCCATGATTGAACGGGAAGCGAAGGTAGATCAGGATCGGGTGTTAATTTCCAGCGTTATTCACAATCGCCTAAGGATTGGTATGAGGCTGCAAATCGATGCCACGGTGGAGTATGCCCTTGGGGGACACAGGGAAAAAATATATTATAAGGATTTAGAGGTAGATTCACCCTATAATACCTATAAAATTCCTGGGTTACCACCGGGACCAATTGCTTCACCTGGTAAGGAAGCACTGCTGGCGTCTGTTACTCCGGCCCAAACGGACTACCTTTATTATCTGGCTAAACCGGATGGTTCCCACGTCTTTAGTAAAACCTTAGCCGAGCATAATGCCAATAAACAAAAATATTTGAGGTGATCCGTTTGAGAAAATTAGAACTCCTGGCTCCGGCAGGAGATTTAGAAAAATTAAAGATTGCCGTTCTTTATGGGGCAGATGCAGTTTATCTGGGAGGGCAGCAGTTTAGTTTAAGGGCTGGTGCTGCCAATTTTGATAATGACTCCTTGCTTAAGGGGGTCGAGTTTGCTCACCGGCACCAGGTCAAGGTTTATGTAGCCATCAACATTCTTGCCCACAATGCGGATTTGACAAATCTGCCGGAATATTTAAAGTTTTTAGCAATAGCCGGGGCAGATGGAGTTATTGTTAGTGATCCTGGCATTATTGATACAATTTTAAGGATGCAGCTAAAGCTGCCAATTCACCTAAGCACCCAGGCAAATACAACCAATTGGGCCAGTGCTGCATTTTGGAAACGGTTAGGCGTTGAAAGGGTTGTTTTGGCCCGGGAGTTATCCTTACCGGAAATTCATGAAATAAACCAGCGGGTTGACATCGAGCTTGAGGCTTTTATTCATGGAGCCATGTGTATGTCTTACTCAGGTCGTTGTTTACTCAGCAATTATCTGACCGGCAGAGATGCCAACCGGGGTGACTGTGCCCAATCCTGTCGGTGGAAGTATCACTTGGTAGAGGAAAAGCGGCCAGGACAATATTTCCCAGTGGAAGAAGATGCACGGGGAACTTATTTCATGAGCAGTAAGGATCTATGTCTCATGGAATATCTGCCTCAGATGGTTGAGGCAGGCATCACCAGTTTTAAAATTGAAGGACGCATGAAGAGCATTCATTATCTGGCCACCGTGGTTAAGGCTTACCGGCAAGCCCTTGATTCCTTTATCCATCATCCATCGAGCTATCAAATGAATCAAAAGTGGCTGGATGAAATTCGTAAAGTAAGCCACCGAGAATATACCACGGGTTTTTTGTTGGGAGATCAAGGCAAAACTGCTACCGTTGAGCCGGGACAAAAAAGCTATACCCGCCTGGCGGCCTTCGTGGGTCTGGTATTGGCTTATAATGATGCTGCCAAAAGAATTATTGTAGAACAAAGAAATAACTTTAAAGTCGGGGATAAATTAGAAGTCCTTACTCCTGCAGGTGAAAACAAACTACTTGAGGTGACGGCAATGTTTGATGGAGAGACCGGAGAACCCTTGGCGGTTGCTCCTCATCCTCAGCAGATTGTTGAATTAGCAGTTGAGCATGGTATTGAGCCCATGTCAATGTTAAGGAGAATAGAATAAGGGATAAAGATGGCAAAATTTGGTGAAGCTAATAGGAAGTATACTCACCAAAGGAATGTTAACCAATGGGCTATTTTTTGCAAAAAAGACTGGTTAAAACCTTTTACCTTATTTTATTTCTATTTCTACCTCTTCTGGTACATCTTGGTGTTATTCAACTAATCCACGGTGACGAATACAATACGAAGGCCCTGGACCAACGAAGCCTCAAGGTTGCCATGGAAGAGATCCCAAGGGGGCAGGTTTTAGACAGATATGGGGTGAATTCCCTCAATAGGGGAGAAAAAATACCAAGGATTGTTCTTTACCCACAGGTTATTAAAAATAAAGAAGAGGTGATCGAGCAATTAAGCACCATCCTTGGCTGTGCAACCCAGGAACTGGCACCTTATTTTACCGGAACCAGCGGGTTTCTTTCCTATCGGCTTAACCAAACACAAATAACGGCCATAAAAAACCTAAAGATTCCTGGACTTATGGTGGAAGATATTTATTTTCGCTATGGGGAAACACCACTGGCTTCCCATGTTGTAGGACACTTGGGGAGAATTTCAGAACAGGATCAACTAGAACAACTTAATCGTTTGGGCAACAAGAAATATACCATGTCGGACCTAATCGGTAAAACCGGCTTGGAATACTATTATGAGGCTCAATTAAAAGCCGATGAACCAGCCAGTATTACCAGGGCCTACGTTGATGTATATCGCAACTTAATTTCTGGTTTGGGCATTCAAAGGGAAAGCACACAGGATACGGGACGACAGGATGTAGTCACGACCCTTGACATCCATATTCAGCAGGTGGTAGAAAAAATCATGGCTGAGCGGGTAGAGCGGGGCGCAGTGGTAGTAATGGATGCCGGGACCGGGGATTTGTTGGCCTTAGCCAGTAGGCCAAACTTTAACCCAGCGAATGTTTCTTTATACTTACCGGGGGATGAAGATACCTTTTTAGATCAATGCACGGCCTTATATCAACCAGGCTCTATATTTAAAATGGTTGTGGCAGCAGCAGCCCTGGAAGAAAAAATTGTCAAACCGACTGATACCTTTGTTTGTCTAGGTGGGAATGACCACCTGATCAATTGTTGGCACAAAACCGGCCATGGCCCCATTACCTTTGAAGAGGCCTTTGCAGAGTCTTGTAATCCTGTATTTGTTGAACTTGGCTTGAAGCTAGGGGCGGAAAAACTCATTCGTTATGCCCGGGCCTTTGGTCTGGAATCCCAAGATATTATTGGTTACCCAGTGCCAAAGGATAAGAGACAGCAACTTGATTTAATCGCTCAACCTTATAATTTAGTTAACAGCAGCATAGGCCAAGGCCCTGTTTTAACAACACCTGTCCAGCTAACGGCGATGTTAAATACCATTGTTAACAATGGAGTTTACATAAAACCAAGAATGGTCAAGGGGATTAAAAACGAAAAAGGAAAATATACGCAGCATTTTTCGATGGGGGAAAGCCGTAAGGTTATTTCCAATGAGACTGCCAAAGAATTACAGAGATTACTAGGACTTGTTACTACCCAAGGGGTTGGCAAAGAAGCCTTTGTAACAGGCTTTGGCAGTGCCGGTAAAACTGGCTCTGCGGAAATTTTTGCTGAATCAGATAAGGTCAATGCTTGGTTTGTTGGCTATGCTCCCTATGAAAAACCTAAGTATATTGTGACTGTATTGGTTAAAGAAGGGGTAAGTGGCGGTGTTTCGGCCGCCCCGGTTTTTCGGCAGATCGTGGAGGAAATTCTCTTACCGTCTCATTGACGCTGCTTCAAAATTATCGTAGAATGTTAGTATATTTTTGGGATTATGGGGGATAAAGGCATGATCGTGCGGGGGGATCAAATTAGAGCCTTACGGGAAGAACGAGGCTATACGTTACAGGACCTGGCTCGCCGGGCAAAACTATCGTTATCCTATTTAAGCGAGATAGAACGAGGATCTAAGAGACCGTCCTTAAAAACAATAGACAAATTAGCTTCTGCCTTAAATGTCTCTAAGACTCAATTGGTTGAGGGTGAAATTACGGATTCTGGTCTTGGACTGGGAGAGAAAATTAGAATTATCCGTAATGAAAGCGGTTTATCCCTACAGGAACTAGCAGATAAAATAGGGATCTCACTATCATACTTAAGTGAAATTGAAAGGGGTACGGTGTATCCAGCTGTCAACACATTAAAAAGAGTATCAGAAGGGTTAGGTGTGCCGGCAACTGCTTTAATGGGACATGAGGGTTCTCTGGGGTATAAATTAAAGCACCTAAGGGAAGAATACGGTTTGACCCAAGCCCAACTTGCTAATTTAGCTGGAGTAACCGCCGGCCTAATCGGGCAAATCGAACAGGGGAAGGTACAGCCATCTTTAAAGACGCTTGAAAAGTTATCCGAAGTGATGGGAGTTTCTCCATGCTATTTCATCATGGAGCCCGGTGCTGTGGATCAGATGGTCAGTTTAATGAACCCAGAATTAAGGGAACTGCTCATCCATCCCAATGTTCAAGCCGTTTTGGGTTTGGTTTGTAATTTAAACGAAAAAGAATTGCAATTTATATTGAACTTTATTCAGATGTTTAAGAAATCAGAGCTAACTTAAAAAAGTTTTATAGAATATTATTGCTAGCGAAGAACGAATATAGTATCATAAATATGTGTTTGGTGAAAAAGACTTAAGGCAACATATGATACAAGGAGGCTGATTTTCATGGCATTAGAACTAAATGGTGCTAATTTTGAAGCTGAGGTTATTAAATCTGACATTCCCGTACTAGTAGATTTCTGGGCAGCTTGGTGTGGCCCCTGTCGTGCCATTGCACCGGTGGTGGAGCAATTATCCACTGAGTTTGCTGGTAAGGTAAAGGTTGCCAAGGTAAATGTGGATGAAAACAGAGAACTGGCCCAGCAGTATGGTGTGATGAGTATTCCTACCATTATCTTCTTTAAAAATGGAGAAAAAGCAGATCAGGTCATTGGTTTTACTGGTAAAGCAGATCTAGAGAAGAAATTAAACGCTATCTTGTAGGGAATTTTCTTGACTGTTCCGTTCAATAGCTATCTTAAATCCTCCGTTCTTGGGACGGGGGATTTGTGTTTGCAGCCGTTATAATCGACGGTGCCAGGCACCTAGGGCCATTGTCATCCTGAGCCATAGCGAAGGGTCTTGGCAGTTAGTTTACATAAAATATCCACTTCGATTTTCTAAGGAGTTGATTTTTTGCACCCGGTACTTTTCTATATAGGGGATTTCCCCCTTCGTTCCTTTGGGCTTATGCTTTCGCTGGCGATTATAGCAGGCTTAGCAGTTTCCCTAGCAGTGGCTAAGTGGCAAGGAAGATATTTTGAAGAAATCATGGATTTAGCTTTTTATGCTATTCTAGGAGGATTAATTGGAGCCAGGGTCTGGGAAGTCATGTTTAGTTGGGACTATTACTCAGAGCACTTGCTAGAGATCCCGGCTATTTGGCAGGGTGGTATTTCTGTACAAGGATCCATATTGGGTGGTTTGCTGGCAGTCATATGGTACTGCCGCAAGCATAACATAGCCCTGTGGGCAATGATGGATACCTTGGCCCCAGGTGTCTTAGTGGGGCAAGCCATTGGCCGCATTGGTTGTTTTTTAAATGGTTGTTGTTATGGACTGCCCCATGAACATTTCGGTCTTGTTTATCCGGCAGGCACCGATGCCTACTATGCCTTCGGTGCCCAGCCTCTTTTTCCAGCCGTTCTGTTTGAAGCTGCCTGGGATTTCTTGGCCCTAGGTATACTATTAATGGTCTATAGGCGTAGATTATTTCCGGGGTTCATTGCCCTAAGTTATTTTGTACTTTACTCAATGGGCAGATTTACCCTGGAATTTTGGCGGGGGGATAGCCTAAGAACCCTAATGGATTTCAAAGCTGCCCAGGTATCTTCCGTTATAACAATGCTAGTTGCCCTTGGTCTAATGTGTTATCTGTATCAACAAAATCAACAAAATCAACAAAAAAACAAATCCTACCCTAATAAGAAGTCAAGGAAAATCCAAATTTAGCTTTAGAAGATGTTCTTTTTGGTCTAGCTGTAGCCGTCAGGCCCCGGCTTGATGAATATAGACCCTCTAGTTAAATTCTGTATCTTCATAGTGTGTTCGGAATATAAATTGCGTTTAGGTTAGAGGCTTTAGCCTCTTTTTTCTTTTTCCAAGGAATTTGATTTTAATTATCGGATAAAATAATGGGCGGGAGGTGAAATTCATGGAGCTTGGACACAACTGGCACAAATGGAAGGAAATATTAGGAGATGCAGTGGGTTTAGGGGAAAGAGTCGGTATGGAAGAAGAGACCATTAACAACGCAGCTTTTCGACTAGGCGATTTTTTTGCAAATAACATGGATCCAGCGAATCATGAACAGCGTTTAATGAAAGAATTGTGGGACGAAGGAAACGATGAAGAAAGAAAGACATTGGCCACCCTGATGACCCGGGTTTCCCACAAAGCCAGCTACCGTAATAATTAACAAGAGGAGCGCTTGCTCCTCTTGTTTTGTGGTGGCCTTGGTGATTAGCCTGGGGTTTGCTAAACAAACCGGGGCAATTGAGTTAGTTCCATATCTCCTAGGTGGGAAATATAATGCTCGCCATTGTGTCTGGCCTCAATTTTGGCTCCTTTAATTTTTCCTGACTTTGCAAACTCAACTGCCTTTTCCATACTATATGTATTTCCGTTGATCATTACATCTGTAACTTCACCTGCCGCATTCACCTTTACCTCACGAATATCCATCCACATCACTCCTTTTGTAGTGCTTATAGTATTATTTCTTTAATCATTAAAGTTTATGAACAAAAAAGGAGCCAAGCGGCTCCTTTAATCCTTCTATTAGGCAAACTTTTCTTGCAGGGTTTCTGTTGCTGTTCCCTTAGCAAATTTGTCAGCCAGTAGGGCGATGGCACCGTCGCCCGTTACGTTGCAGGCAGTACCAAAGCTATCCTGGGTGAGGTATAAAGCAATCATCAGGCCCAATTGTGCTTCGTTAAAGCCCAGCATGGATTGAAGCAGGCCTAAGGCTGCCATAACGGCACCACCGGGAACCCCGGGAGCTGCTACCATGGTAACACCAAGCATTAAAATGAAAGGGAACATCATAGCGAAACTTACATTTGTACCGGACATCATCATCACAGCCATGGCGCACATGGTCAATGTAATGGTACTACCGGATAAGTGAATGGTCGCGCACAAGGGAATTGCAAAATCTGCTACACCATCCGAGATGCCGTTCTTTTTAGCACTGCGCAGGGTTACCGGTATGGTAGCTGCGGAAGACTGAGTGCCAATGGCAGTTAGATAAGCTGGTACCATGTTCTTCAAGGCAGTAAAGGGATTTCTGCCGGAAACAGTACCTGCCACAGTGTATTGGAATAACAGCATTACCAGATGACTGATAATAACGATGGCAAATACGGAACCAAAGATTTTCATGATCTTGGCCACTTCACCGGCATAGGTCATGTTGGCAAAAATACCGGCAATGTGGAGGGGCAGTAAAGGAATAATCACACTTTGAATAACCTTTTCGATTATTTCTTGGAAATCCTTCGTCACTTGATATAAAGACTTGCTTTTAATGTAAGCCATACCCAGACCAAACAAAAAGGCAGTGATCAATGCTGTCATTACGCCCATAATGGGTGGCATATCAATTTGGAGAAAGCCCTTCACCAATGCATCTTCTGGGTTAGAAGCTTGTCCACCCACTGCATTGACAATCCTTGGTAATAATCCAGTACCCACCAGGAAAGCAAAGGTACCGGCAATAACAGTGGAAGCATAGGCCAACAGAGTAGTAATACCCAGAAGTTTCCCGGCACCCTTACCCAGTTCAGCAATACCTGGGGCGACAAAACCAATAATAATCAGAGGAATTACATAGGATAAAAACCCGCCAAAGAGACCATTAAAGGTTGCCAGCAAACGGACCAGAGCATCAAAATGTAAAAATTCCTTCGATACATAGCCTAATATAATACCCAGGGTTAAACCAATAATTAATCTAGTTAATAGTCCGATTTTCCTCATCGTTGTGCCTCACCTTCTGCTAAAATTTTGATTGATAGGACTATCAATAACTTAGATATCCCCCCTTTTGAAATATATAAGTTAATTAATAGTACGAAAAAAGCAACAATTCAACCTAGGGTGGCTTGGGTCACCAATGAACATCTTACAATTTTTTAATTGAAATTTCAACAAGCTACAAACGGGTCATGGAAGGTAATTACTGACAAATCTCATAATTAATCGCAATAGATGAAATATTTTGACAATAAAGTGTGGTTATTAGTAAAATACTTGCAAATGAAGAAGGAATTAGGTAAGGATTGGCGAAATTAACAGTACTCGGTAATAAACAACTCGGTAATAAACAGCAGCTTTGGAAGAGGTGACATAATTTATGAGTGAAATACCGTTAATATTATATATTTTATTAGCATTTTTAGAAGCTCTTGGAATATTTATCTTTACATTTGCCTTTTCCAAAGTAAACCACACCAAAAAAGAGCTACTGATTATTTCTATAATATACGCATTTTTCACCCTGCTTATCAGAAAGCTTCCCATTAGCTTTGGTATACATTCTTTGATCCTTATCTGTGTCACAGGGGGCTTATTAAGTTATTACTACAAACAAAAACTTTCAATAATGTTGATTAGTCTAATAATTGTTTTCGCCATAATTTATGTTTCCGAACTTTTAGTTGTGTTAATATTTTCCAAGATACTGTTAGTAAATTATATTGAAACAATATTTAGCAAACCCCTTTGGTGGTTTCTTTCAGGGTTACCTCATATCCTATTATTACTAATCCTAGCCTATGTAATAAAGTTGAGGAGATAGTCTAATGTCTATAGGGGAAAAGGCAGCTCAATACCTAATAAAACATAATAATATCGAGGATCAAGATCAAAAAGAAATACTTATTTATGGGGCAGAGGTGTTTTTTGGCACTTTCTTTGGTATCATTTTCACTCTGCTAATAGGATTTCTACTGGGTTTACAATTTCAAATCTTTTTTATGCTAGTTGCTTCTATGCTTATAAGAAAAACGGCTGGCGGGGCACATAGTAATGATCCCTTAAATTGTTTGCTGATTACAGTATTAATTTATAATGTTATTGCTTACTTTGCATTATTTACAATAAATATTGTAAATAACCACATGATATTGACTGTTTCAACTATTTTCATACTTGGACTTGTAATAGTCTATTTGAAGGCTCCGGTTGAATCTCCTCAAAAACCATTAGGACAACAACAAAGAAAAACGCTACGGGTTTTGGCTTTAATCTTTGTAGGGTTAATTTACATTTTACAACTTTTCGCAGGTATTAATAACTTTCAGCCCTTAATTAATTATTCTGTCAGTATAATTCTGCTTTGGCAATATTTAATGCTTACTAACTGGGGACATGCACTAATGAATTTAGCAGATCGTTTTCTCTTTACCTTTTGCTTTTGGAGGAGGTGATATTATGAAAAGGCTGAAAACCTTAGTGTTTACGCTAATTACGATGGCCTTCACCTTGTCAGCACTTGTTAATGCTGTTTCAGCATGTTCAGCAGGCCATTATCAGCCCAAATTACCCAACGCTTTAAAAAAATAGCTAAACGAAAAACAAAAGAGTGTTATGCACTCTTTTGTTTTTCTAATATATTTTTCGTTAATTAGAGAGTGATATTATGAATGATTGGCAAAATAAACGAGAAGAGAATTTAAAAGAAGTTCGCCTAACTATTTATATCCTTTGTTTTATGGTGTTTACCTTTGCTTTATTAATGACAGCTTGGAAAGCTTCTTTGGCTTTGTCCATAGAAGATATATTTGCCTTTTACCTGGATAATTTTATCCTGATTATATGTTTTGCACTTATTTTACTGGTGTGTATCATGGTCATTAAGTTAAATTTAATTTACTCCGGCTTTATATTTCTGAGTCTGTTAATATTTGCATTTATTGGCTATTACAATATTACTTATGTTAAAGAAATACTTATAATTCCTGTTGCCTACATAGCCTTTATAAAAAATAGGTTTTTTGGTTGTTGCCTGGCAATAATAAGCGGTATTTTATTATACATTCGAGGTTTTTGGACCGATGGATACTCATTTCCCAACCCTAACCTTGAATCAGATATCATTTTTACAGGTGTCATGTTTATTTGTGCCTGGCTTATAGGCAGTATATCAAGTATTGAAAGAGATAGCAGAAATTACTTGCTAGAGTTAGCCAATAAAGATGGTTTAACGGGAACCTATAATCATCGCTATTTCCATGTCTACTTTAGAAAAATATTGGAAGAGTCCAAGGGTTCCAACAGTCCTCTTAGCCTTCTGATTTTTGATATAGATTACTTTAAATTTTACAATGATACCTTTGGCCACCTTTCCGGGGATGCGGTTTTAAAGGGAGTAGGACAAATACTGCAGAAGCAAATTCAACAGCCTAGTATCGCCGCACGTTATGGTGGGGATGAATTTTGCATATTGCTGCCGGGGCACAATTCCGCAGCCGCAGTTATGGTTGCTCGAAAACTAAAAGAAAGCATTGAACAGTACTTTGTGGAGAATGAACAGTTTAAGAAGTTGCCCGAGGAAAAATTTAGCATTACCATGGGTTTAGCCAGTTATCCAGAGCATAGTAAAACAGGGGATGACCTGTTGGAACTGGCGGATCAAGCACTTTACAAGGCCAAGAAGACCAGCAAGAATAAAATAGAACTCTATTTTAACGTTTTGGACTCACTAAAGGGAATTTGTGACCAATCCGAGTTGGGACTGCTCAGTTCTACCAAAACCCTGCTCAGCATCATTAATGCCAAGGACCGTTATACCTATGGTCATTCCGAAAGGGTCTTGGAATATGCCACAAAACTGGCCCAAAGGTGTGGGCTTGATGAGGACGAGGTCCGATTAATCCAGTACGGGGCCTACCTGCATGATATCGGTAAAATTGAAGTGGATATAAACATCTTAAATACAACAGAAAAACTTTCAGAAAAGGAATGGCAAATCCTAAAGCAGCACTCCTATTGGGGCAGTGAATTTTTAAGACCGATTAAGAGTCTGGAAATCGTAAGGCCCTATATTCTATACCATCATGAAAACTACGATGGTACAGGGTACCCAGCGGGGATAAAGGGCAATGATATACCCTTAGGGGCGAGAATTATTCGCATTGCTGATAGTTTTGATGCCATGACCACGGACAGACCCTACAAAAAAGGAAAGTCTTATCTGGAAGCCTGCAGTGAAATTATCATGTTAGCGGGTAAGCATTACGATCCCGAGTTGAGCAAGTTATTTGTTCGAATGATCGAAACGGAGCATCAATTATGCAATGAAGCAGCCTGCTCCGCAGAAAAGTAAATCGTTAAGAAAGGAACGAGGGATTTTATGACAGTTCATCAATGGCATAGGGATACGGTGGGGCAAAGGGCAGTACAAGCCTTGATTAAGAATCAGTTTGATGCAGTTTATTTTGCCACCAAGGGGGAAGCCGAGGAACATATTTTACAATTTATTAATTCCGGTGCTAAGGTTGGCTTTGGTGGTTCCATGACCTTAGCAGAGGACTTGGGACTGGTGGAAAAGGTAAAGGCTAAGGGGGCAATAACCTTAGTACATAGTGATCCGCAGCTTTCCGTTGCAGAAAAACTGGAAGTCATGCGGCAGCAACAGATCTGTGATGTTTTTCTAGCCAGTACCAATGCTGTTACCCTGGATGGTTGTTTAGTAAATATTGACGGGGTTGGCAACAGGGTAGCCGCTATTACTTTCGGGCCCAAAAAAGTAGTTATTGTTGTGGGGGTTAATAAAATTTGTCAAGACGTGGAGGCAGCACACCATCGCTTACAGTCCACCGCTGCCCCTAAAAACAACAAGCGTCTGCAATATGAAAATCCCTGTACTGTGACAGGCAGCTGTGCAAACTGCCAAAGTCCCACCAGGATCTGTCGCATCTATTCTGTGATCAAACGGAAACCGATGTTAACAGATATTATAGTAGTAATCATTGGCGAAGAATTGGGATATTAACAAGAAGGCTGCCTATTGGCAGCCTTCTGAGTTAAATTCCTTCGTTAATTTATTCAAGGCCCTTTTTTCAATCCGAGATACATAGGAACGGGAAATTCCTAGGGCACGGGCAATTTCCCTTTGTGTTTTCCTAGCCGTTGACCCTAAGCCAAACCTCATTTCCAATACTCTTCTTTCACGGGCTGTTAGTTTTCGCACCTTTTCTAAAAGCCGGTTTTTTTCAAAGGTTAATTCCACGGTATCGGCAACAATTTCAGGATCTGTTCCTAAAATGTCGATTAAACTTATTTCATTACCCTCTTTGTCAACACCGATGGGGTCGTATAAAGAAACCTCTGCCTTAACCTTCTTGATAAAACGCAGATGCATCAGGATTTCATTTTCAATACACCTGGCTGCATAGGTTGCTAAACGGGTTCCTTTGTCGGGTTTAAAGGTGTTGATAGCCTTAATTAATCCAATTGTACCGATGGAGATTAAATCATCTACATCTTCGCCGGTGGAATCAAATTTTTTTACAATATGTGCAACTAGACGTAGATTTCTTTCGGTTAAAACATTTCTTGCCGGTTCGTCACCATTGGCTAGCAATGCCAGATAATGGGCCTCTTCCACCTCATTTAAGGGTTGGGGAAAAGTGTTGTTAGCAATATAGGAAACTAATGCAATTACACCGTTTACAACCGAAAGGACAGTGACCGTCCAAAGGCCCGGTAACATCCATGAATCCCCCCTAATAAATTGACTCAACAATATATGGTATGGGGGGCAGATTTATTTGGTGTTTGTCCTTGCCCTTGGTTTTCACAAGTTGACGGGGTATCCCAAATAAAGGTAAAATAAGCAGAGCATACGATTGCAAAAAATATGTAAAATGGGGGAAATCATGTTATCAAAGCTTTATCCCAAGCTATATGTACCCTCCTTGTTTGATATTGATATTCGTCATCTAAAAAAACAAGGTATCAAAGCTATCCTATTTGATATTGACAATACATTAATCCCCTGGGACAGCAAGGATCTAGACCCGAAAATTGAAAAATGGTTTCGCAGCTTGATTGATCAGGGATTTAAGGTTTGTTTTGTATCCAATAATAATGAAAAAAGAGTGAATGCCCTTACAGGCTCCTTAAAGGTACCAGGAGTACATAAAGCAGCAAAACCGCGCCGTAAAGGGTTAAGGCGGGCACTGGATTTGCTGGGAGCCAGTATACAAGAAACTGCCTTGGTGGGGGATCAAGTTTTTACCGATGTTTTAGCAGGTAACCGCCTGGGCTTATATACCATTCTGGTGGCCCCTTTGTCTGGTAAAGAATTTATTGGAACCAGGGTCAATCGAAAACTGGAGAAGCTAGTTTTGGGACGTATTAAAACAGGGCGAGACTAAATACTGCTTGGTCAGAGGCCAAGCTTTTCTCACATCTAGGAGGGGGATTTATGGAAGCTCCTAAAATTAATGGAAGCACCCGTGTATGTGGCTTATTTGGTTATCCGGTGGAGCACTCCTTTTCCCCGGCTATGCATAATGAAGCCTTTGGTCACTTAGGTTTAAACTGGGTTTACCTACCTTTTTTAGTTCATACAGATCATATAAAGCAGGCGGTGGACAGTATTGTCTCTTTAAATATTGTTGGTGTCAATGTAACTGTTCCCCATAAACAAAGTGTGTTACCCTTCTTGGATGAGCTGGAACCAGCTGCAAAGCTGATCGGTGCGGTTAATACCATTGTCAACCATCATGGCAAATTGATTGGCTACAATACGGATGGAAGGGGCTTTGTACAGTCTCTGGCCAGTGAAGCCAATTTTCAACCCCAGGGTAAAAGAGCAATATTAATTGGTGTCGGGGGAGCTGCCCGGGCTGTGGCGATACAATTGGCACTTGCAGGTGTCAAGGCACTGGATATAACCAACCGCAGCCAGGAGAAAGCGGCAGCATTGGCTTGTCAGATTAACCAGGCTGCTGCCACCACTGTCAATACCATCCCCTGGGAAAGCAATGAATTGGAGCAAAGTGTAGCAACGGCGGATTTGGTGATACAGGCAACCCCCCTTGGCATGGCACCTCAGGTTGATCAGGTTCCGCCATTTCCTTTTCAGGCCTTAACACCTCAACACCTGGTGTGTGATTTGATCTATAATCCGGATCAAACAAGATTCCTTAGAGAAGCTGCTGCCCAGGGTAGTAGAACGATGAACGGTTTAGGGATGTTACTTTACCAGGGAGTTTTGGCCTTTCAATTATGGACAGGTTTAAAGGCTCCCGTTGAGATCATGAGGCAGGGGTTACAGCAGCAGCTTGCCAAGATAGGAGGGTGATTTAGGTTGCGCTTTCTGACAGTTGGCGAATCCCACGGGCTGTTTTTGGCAGTCCTCGTGGAGGGGAATGGTGAAAGACTTAACCACTGGAGACAGTGGATTAGGCAGGTGTAAATTATGAAGAATATTGTGTTAGTGGGTTTTATGGGTTCTGGAAAAAGTTCAACTGGTCGACGCCTGGCCCGTAAGCTTGGCTATGATTTTATAGATACGGACTACGCCATAGAGGAAGTTACTGGACTTACAGTGGAACAAATCTTTGTTAAACATGGTGTGAAACGCTTTCGGGGCGAGGAAGCATTATTGGTAAGTAAATTAACAAACAGAGAAAACCTGGTTATAGCCACTGGCGGCGGTCTGGTACTTAATCCGCAAAATATTGAAAAGCTTAAAATCAATGGTATTTTTATTTGCCTGCAGGCTTCTCCTGAAACGATCTGCAAAAGAGTGAGAAATAAAAGAACACGCCCTTTGTTGGCCCGGGGAAATTTAAGAGAAAAGGTCATGAAGCTGCTGGAGGAACGGCAAAATGCCTATCAAATGGCGGATTATACAGTTAATACGGATAATTTAGATCCCGAGGCCATTGTTGACATAATATACCAATACCTTTTGGAAAGAGGTGCCATTGGTGAGAACCATTGATTGGTGATATTTTAGTTGAAAAGGGTGTCATTAACTCACAGCAACTTCGGGAAGCCTTAAATTGCCAGGGGCAAGCATCTGATTCTGTTATCAATCTACAGGAGATTGATCAAAGTCTCTTAAAGATGTTCCAAGAACATGTCCTGCGCAGATATAAAATATTTCCCCTTGAGAAAAAAGACTGCAAATTAACAGTGGCCATGGCGGAACCGGCCAATGTCATTGCCATTGATGATTTAAAAGTAATATCCAATTGTGAGATTGTTCCAGTGAAGGCCCAGGAGCATCTTATTGAGTTAGCCATTGACCACTTCTTTGATCGTTATAAGAAGGAACTTTTGCTTAGGGAAATAAAGCCAGTTTGGCTTCAGGAAGAAAATAAAGAAATCCCCATTATACAGTTAGTTTACCAAATTATAAACCGGGCCATTGATCAAGGGGCCAGTGACATTCACATAGAACCCTTGGAAATGAGGGTAAGGGTGAGGTACCGCATTGACGGCATATTAATGACGGCTATGGAATTAGCTTCGGAAGTTGAAAGGTCCGTGGTTTCCAGAATTAAGATCATGTCACAGTTGGATATTGCGGAAAAGCGATTGCCCCAGGATGGCCGTATTCAATATGAGAAAGAAAACTGGCAGTACGATTTAAGGGTTTCTACCATGCCCACTGTCTACGGAGAAAAGGTCGTAATTCGGATTTTAAATTCAGATAGCCTAAAAAGATTTAATATTGACCAACTTAGTTTTTCCCCCCATAATCTGGGACGCTTTCGCCAATGTCTAAGGGCTTCTAGTGGTATGGTGTTAATTACTGGGCCAACTGGCTGCGGTAAAACAACAACCCTCTATGCCGTATTAAATGAACTAAATAATGAAGGAAGTAATTTTAGCACCATCGAAGACCCGATTGAATACCGCTTAGAGGGTGTCAATCAAACCCAGGTCAATGTAAAGGCTGGGATGACCTTTGCTTTGGGGTTAAGGGCCCTTTTGCGACAGGATCCAGATATTATTATGGTGGGAGAGATAAGGGATCAGGAGACCGCTGAAATTGCCAGCAATGCATCCGATACGGGGCATTTGGTGCTATCGACCTTACATACCAATGATGCCTTAAGTGCCCTAGACCGGCTGATCCACATGGGTTTGCCATCCTTTCAGGTAGCCTCCTCTGTTCTGGGGGTGGTATCCCAACGCTTGGTTCGTAAACTTTGTCCCTTTTGCCGGGAGGAATACCTGCCAGAAATTAATTCCCCGGAGTATCTTTTCCTCAGGGACACTCCCTGGCAAGGCAGCTTATTTTACAAACCGGAGGGTTGTGTACGCTGCAACCACATTGGCTATCGGGGTCGCATGGCGATTCACGAGGTGCTTCGGGTAGATAATACCCTTCGAACCTTGTTAGTGGAAAGGTTTCCCCTTGATACCATGAGAAAGGCAGCCGCTCAAGGAGGGATGACTACCCTGAAAATTGATGGCCTGGAAAAGGCCCTGCAGGGTTTAACCAGTATCCAAGAGATTATACGGGTGGCTTATTCTGAGGATCGTTAAGCAGTTAAGGAACAGTCCAAGGCACCAAAAGAAGATGAGAAACTTTGAAGAAGTTCGAAAACGTGTGACCAGAGGTCAGCCTGTCATCCTGAGCGGTGGCGAAGGATTTTAACGACACTAGGTGCCTGGCAGTGTCGAATGAAGAAAAAATTAAAAATAAATTCCTGCGCAGGCAGGAATTTATTGCTTTTTGTTGAAATGCAGGTTAAATTGTAAATATTTTTCAATTTTTTAAAATTCTGTAGGTGATTCTTTTGCCTTTGTTTTTTAAGTTTATGGCCAAGGATTACACGGGAAATCCGGTTCAAGGTGAGATCAAAGCTGCCCATAAATATGCAGCGATCAAACTTTTGAGAAGTAAAAGGCTTTTTGTTACGGAGATAAGGCAAATTGCCCATGCAGATACCCCCTTGGGTAAAATTCCAATATTTCCAGGGCGGGTAGGTATCAAGGAGTTAGCCCTATTTTCTCGGCAATTTGCTACCTTGCACAGCTCCGGCTTACCGATTACCCAAAGTATTGATATATTAATAAAACAGACAGGGCAAAGGGCTTTAAAAAGCTGCCTAAAGGATATTGCCGAAAGCCTGCAGGCTGGTAATTCCCTGGGGCAAGCCCTGGCAAAACACAAGGCATTTTTCCCAGCCTTTTTTATCAGCATGATCGAAGCTGGTGAAATGAGTGGTTCTCTGGATCAGGTACTTCACCGTCTGGCTGGTTATTTTGAAAGTTCCCATGAATTAATGGCTAAGTTTAAAACGGCCATTGCCTATCCCCTGTTTGTCATGGCGATGTCCATGTTTACCATTGGCTGTATTTTCATATTTGTCCTTCCTACCTTTGCACAAATTATCATCGATTTACAAGCTCCGGTTACCATGCCCACCTTTATTATTCTTCAACTTAGTGAATGGCTGCAAAAAAGTTGGTATTTATTAATATTACTGCCGCTTATGTTAGGGGCACTTTATAAAAAAATTAGCCACAGTCCTCGGTACAAAGTGGCATTTGATCACTTCATCTTGCACATTCCCGTTTACGGCACCATTATCAAACAGATCCATATTGTTCGGATATGCAGAACCCTGGCTATCCTTTTGGAAAGCGGCATTACCCTGATGACGGGTTTAGAAATGATCCAGTCGCAAACCCAAAATACAGCTTATAAGGAGGTCATCTCCCAGACGATCGAAAGTCTGAAAGCAGGAAATGGCTTATCCCTACCCTTAAAGGGTAGCCCCTACTTCCCGCCCATGGTCAGCAATATGATAGAGGTTGGGGAAGAGACGGGTAAATTAGACGCTGCATTAAAAAGGATTACAGACTTTTATGAAAGGGAAGTTTACCGATCCATGACCCGCCTGACCACATTAATGGAGCCGATCTTAATCTGTCTGGTGGGAGGGATTGTCGGCCTGATCATGATCGCTATGCTAATGCCTATTTTTAGCATCATGGACTCAATCCAGTAGTTTATATAGATAAAGGGGGTTCCGTTTTGAAAGAATTAAAAAACATGCGGGGTTTTACGATGATTGAGGTATTGGTGGTGGTAACCATGATTGGCATCCTGGCAACTATATTTGTCCCTAAAATAACGAATCAACTGGATAAACCCAGGAAAACCCGGGCGATAATTGAGATAAAAACGATGAAAAATGCACTGGATATTTATTATGCGGAAAATAACAGCTATCCAACCGATGCAAAGGGTATTGCGGAGGTTATGGAAGAACATGGCGTACTTGGCGGGAAGTTTGGCACAGACAAAGCGTTAGACCCCTGGGGCAAGGCCTATTATCTTTCAATAGAAAGTCAAAAATATACCATTTGGTCCCAAGGGCCAAAGGAAAATGAATTAGCAGACAATATTCTTGCCAAACACGACGATACAGAGATTTATGGTAATGAAGAAGAGGAAGCAATGCCAACAGACCATGTTTATGCCAGCAACAAGAAGGCCCCGTCGGAACCCTAGACAAGTTATGCAGAATTTCGCTTTAATAAAAAAGATGGGTAATTTTGGCGCAAAGGCTTTTACCCTAGTAGAAGTAATTATTTCCCTTCTCTTTATTGCTATAATCTTAGCCATAGCATTTCCAAAGCTCAACAACATCTTAGCCCACTACCAAACCATTACCACCGTGCGTAATCTTGTCTCCGATATTCAATATACCCAACAACTAGCCACTAAAAGTGAGGATGCCTATGCTTCCTATGAAATTGAATTTAAACCATTCCAAGAACAATACCTGATCAAACATGGCAACCAAATATTAAGCACCGTGAACTTTCCGCCAGAGGTGGATTTAGTGGATACAAACCTGAGTCAACAGGGTATGAGAGAATATTTAACCTTTACAATTCAGGGTAACCCCCAAAGGGCGGGCACCATAACCATCCAAAACCGAAAATCAGGGAAAGGTTATTTCATACATATCACAGTGTTAACAGGCAGGGTTAGAGTAGCCACTACCTAGGGGGGAAGGCCATGGCAGGTCAAAGGGGGATTAATCAAATCAAAGGCTTTTCGTTAATAGAAGTACTGGTTGTTATGTTCATTTTAATGCTGGTTTTATTGCCCGTGTATACAACCATATTTCAAACAAACCGCGCTAATATAGAAAACCAAGGGAAATTAACGGCCCTGCATCTAGCTAAGGCCAAAATAGAAGAAATAAAGGCTTTGGGTTGGCTGGAATTTAAGGCCTTGTACCTAGCGGATCCTGCTTATCCAACGGAAATAGAGCCGCTGCCCTTTGGTCCTGAGTATATGGTCGATCCCCAGCGGGATTTTACCTATCGAGTGAAAGTATGGCCAGGGGAAACAAATCTAAGCTATACCATAGAAGCAACGGTGTATTATAAGGAAGCAGGAAAAGAAAAATGGCAGACCCTTTACACCGAAAAATGCCGCCGATGATGCTAAGAAAGATCCTAAACCACAGAGGATTTAGTCTTATCGAAGTAATGATTGCCATGGTTATCTTGGTGTTGGTTGTCAATGCTGCCTACGGATTGCTGTTAAGCAGCCTGTCCTCCTACCATCGCCTGAGCCGTGACAGTGATGACTTGGCCCAAATGAGAATTGCCATGAACCGCTTGGAAAGGGAACTAAGGGAAGCCCGCTGGCTAACCACCAACACCAGTCCTACCGTACTAAAGTTTCGTCTGCCCAACCACATGACCGATGCCAACAAACGAATACCGATCACCTATGCCAGGGATAAGATGATCTCCTATTATGTTAAGAACGGTGAACTGCTTCGCCGTATCTATGACATTCCTGCCAGTGGCTTTGATGGTGCAACACCCAACCGGGGCGATCCACCGGGCCGCTTGAATGAAGGGGTTAATATCATTGCCCGCAATATCCAATCCCTGGAACTGACCTATTTTCCCATAGAAACACCGGACCATTCTTATAAAACAACTGTAAGAATTACCCTTAGGGGCCAAGCCTCCGGGGCCAAACCCATTATATTAACCTCAACGATCCACCTAAGGTCTCAGAAGGGATGGTGAAACCATCTGAGAACCAAATTATCCAATTCAAGGGGCCAGGCACTCATCTTTGTCAGTATGCTGCTACTGCTGTTAAGTATTGTCTGCGCCGCAGCACTTAAACTGATGCAGAACGAAAAACTTACCCTGAGGGGTTCAGAGGAAGAATTACAGGCCTACTATCGGGCAGAGGCAGCCATGGAAAAGGTATTTTCCATTGTTAAAGACAACGCTGTGGTTATAGAACGATTTACCTTCAACAAAACCTACGGCAGGTACGAGTTGGAAAGTTTACAAAAAACACTGTCTGGTAAGGATGCGGCCAGCATTGCTTCTTTAAGAACGATCCCCAACCTGAATATTACCAAAACCTCTGCCAGCAGCAATGTCTGCCAGCTTAGGGTTGAAGTATCAGCAGAATATTACGATGCTAAAAAATCCTTGGTAGCAAATATTAAAGTAGGTTTACCTTTGAATCGTTTCCAGGGAATTTTTGTCCAAGCCTCTCCTGACATCCAAAATAACGCCAGCCTGCAAACCCCTCTCTATATCCTAAATGATGTTCAATGTCAACCAGTGGGCACCTTTGGCCAAAACATTTATATCAAAGGCAATTGTCTTCTTCAGCCAGGTACTGATTTAACAACGGACACATTAAAAATTTTGGGTAACGTAACCCTGGCCAGCGGTGCTCAAATGAAGGGAGAATTACAGGCCAAAGGAGATCTTTTAATAAATGGAGATATTTTGGGCGGACCGGTCAGAAGCGAGGGTCATGTTATCGTGGAGGAGGGTCATGTTGGTAGCCCCCTTGTTTTGGAGGATGGCAATATAGCCTGGGATGGGTATATTTATGCCGGCAAAACCATCTCTCCGGAAACCTCCTCACAGTTTGGTCAGGCCTATGCCAATCAGCCACAGATCATAAACCACAGCTTTTTGGAATATCCAAACATGGATCTAAATTGGTATGGCAAGAATTGTGATTCCTTTTATGCTGGGGATCAAGTCCTGCGGGCAGAGGACTTAACCGAAGGGATTCATTATATTCAGGGGAATGTTACCCTTACGGGACTTTATCAGGGAAATATAACCCTTATTTCCTCTGGGATGGTTACCATTGCCGCTGGCGCAAGTCTGCGAGCAGCAAATGCAGCAAAGGACTCCCTTTTCATCCTGGCCAGGGAGAAGGTTCTCGTGGAAAGTCAAGCTCAGGTTGATGCCTTGGTCTATACCGCTGGGACCATGCAGTTGGCTAACCAGGCGAGGTTGGCTGGGGCTGTTATTTGTCAAGAGTTTATTTGCCATGGTGCAGCAGTCGTTAGCCAACCGATCCTGAACAATATTCACCCTACCTGGACCACTACAGAAATTGAAATCCTTTCCTGGCAAGAAAAATACCCGGTATTTCCCAAGAATTAGAGGTATGAGGAGTATATAAAAGTGAAGATATTTTTCCGGCATCTTTTTAAACAAAGCCCTTGCCTAAGGGCAGTGGATATCGGAACCTATGAAATAAAGCTCATTGAGCTAAGAATGAGTAGAGGTGTTCCCCGGATTCATAAATATGCCAGTATAGCAACGCCTCCCCCCAGAGAAGGTACGTTAGCTGAGGAGGCAATAGCCCAGGTCCTTGCCAGCTTAACCGAATTGGCAGGTGTTAAAGGCAAGGAGGTAATCACAGCCATATCGGGTGCCAGGGTGATTACCAGGCAAATTAAAATACCATTTATGGAGGAGCGGGATTTAGAGGATACTGTAAAGTCCGAGGCTGCGCGGCATATTCCTTTGCCGGTGGAAGACCTGACTCTGCGTTATGTAAAGCTAGGCCAGGAAAAGGAGGAAGGTACGGACCAACTTAACATCATGTTGATTGCTGTTCCCACGGCCCTGGTGGAACAATATTACCACATCTTTTTCATGGCAGGCTTGACCCTTAAGGCCATTGATTTGCAAGCCTTTGGACTTTGGCGGTTATTTGGCAGACCTGCCAGTCCCAGCATACTGGCAATTTTTGATATTGGTTTAACCTATTCTCAGGTTTTAGTGCTGCAAGCGGGGGAGATAAAATTTCTCAGGGGCATTACCCTTGGCAGCAATGCCGGCATTCATAATCTGGCATTGGAACTAAAAAGATCCTTAGACTACTATTGCGGACAAAGGGCGGAAGAAACAATCGAAAGGGTCATTCTAACCGGCGGCGGTTCTAAGATAAAGGGTGTGGAATCATATCTAAGCAATAGCTGTGGGATACCCATTAAGGTGGAGATACCCACCTGTTGGCAGGTCTATGGTAAAAAAGCGGCCCAAGATTTACCCTATGATCCTTCCTACGCAGTTCCCTTGGGTCTGGCCCTAAGGGAGGTAGACGTGTGAAGTATCAGGTAAATCTCTTGCCTCCCTATCTGGAACCACAACAACCAACAAATTATGGCAAAAAGCTGTTTTTAACCACTTTAGCCGGCCTCTTACTTTTATTGCTTTTCATTGCTTATGGAATTTTTTATACCAAGCTCACCCTACTGCAAAGACAAGTGGATCGGGAAACAGTGGCGTTGTCTGAGCTTCAGGAAAAAACGAAGTCCCTGCAAAATTTAATAGCCAGCAACAAAATGAAAGAAGAACAATTCCTAGCCCTTTCCCAACTAGCTCAAAATCCTTTGCGCTGGTATGACCTGCTGCGTGAGATACCTCTGGCGTTGCCAATGGATACTTGGCTTACGGGCATTGAGATAAAGAAGGTAGAGAATATTTCCAGTGAAGAAGGATTTGTCTCAGCTATTCTGGGCAACCAGGGCAAAACCACAGCCCAGGAGATTCCCCCAAAAGAGTCAAAGGAAACGGTCATCAACACCCCTCCGTCCCCGCCGGTGCCTAATATACTGTATATTTATGGTGCCTGTTGGGTTATGGGCTCTGTGGGTGTGCTGGTGGATAACCTGAGCCAACTACCCCACTTCCAAAATGTCAAATTGGTGGAGGCAAAATATGATCGGCAAAGGGGAATGATAAAATTTGAACTGGTGGCCCAAATTAAAACCGCTCAGTCCTAGGGAGAGGATATGGCTCCTAAGCCTCCTTAGTTTACTGCTGTGCCTGGGTTTTTATAGGCTGGTATTGGAAAAACAAATAAATCAATATTTCGATCTGGAAACCAGGCTGCAAGGTACTCAGCAAGAGTTAGCCAAGGCCAGCAAGGTTTTAGCAGAGGAGAAAAAGCAAAGGGAACTGGCTGTGGCAGTGGATAATAAACTTAAGCCAATGATTTCTTTGGTTGATACCCGTCTACACAAAGGGGACGCTCTGGCCTACTTAAATTGGCAGGCCGATCAAAATCACACCCACCTGCAAGATCTCAAACCTTTGCAGGTAGTGGATAAAAAGCATTATTTAGAAATGCCCTTTACCCTAAAGGTTCAGGGCACCTACCAGGATGTTGTTAACTATATTAAGGTGCTAGAAAGCTTACCTAATATTTCGGAAATACGCAGAGCAGAATTCCGTCCCCTGGATAAAGAAGTCCGTGCTTTGGCAAGAGAAGCCATCATTACAGCAGAGCTAGACCTGGTTGTTTTTTCTGTTAAAGAAGGAACCAGAATTCTAGATGCAGGTAAAGAACTTTCCGAACGCTGGCAGGTCGGCCGGGATAATGCCTTTCAAGGTGTGGAACCTCTTTCGCCGCTGGAGGGTATGACCATACCCAATGGAGAGCCTTCCCTGGAGGAACTAATTGGCAATTAGTGAAATATAATATAAAATGTACACATAGATTCAATTTAATAGGTAGAAACTAGAAAGAAGTATAGGGATTACAGGAGGGACCCAGTTTGGTTGATAAAAACGGTTTAAAAGAGGTCTTAGGTGTTGCCCTGTCCAATGGCGGCGACTTTGCTGATGTTTTTATAGAAGAGAAACAAAGCATTGGTATCGGCATGGAGGCTGGCAAAATCGAGCGGGTTTATTCTGGCTTGGATGCCGGAGCGGGTATTCGGGTGTTATCCGGGGAGGTTACAGCCTATGCCTATACCAATGACCTGACGAAGGATGGTCTACTGGAGGCGGCCAAAATAGTCAGTCATGCCGCCAAGGGAAGCAAAAAAGACCTTAACCTGGACTTAACTTCAATTAAGCCCCTGGTTAATTTTGAAATTAAAACCCGGCCGGAAAGTGTGCCCACCACCACCAAAGTGGATTTAGTGAAAAGGGTGGAAAGGGCCGCCAGGGCTGTGGATAAGGATAAGATTAAGCAGGTTATCGTTGGCTACGGCGATACCGTACAAAAGGTAACCATTGCCAACACCGAGGGGACCTTTGTGGAGGATGAAAGAATCCGTACCAGGCTAGTTGTCAATGTGGTTGCTTCAGAGAATAATGTCATCCAGACAGGCTATGATGCCATCGGCAGTCATGCTGGTTTTGAATTGTTTGAGCAGTATAACCCCGAGGAATTTGCCCAGGTTGCCGCCCAGCGTGCAGTGAATATGCTTGAGGCAGTACCGGCACCTTCCGGTAAAATGCCTGTGGTAATGGCCGGGGAAGCTGGCGGCACCATGGTTCACGAAGCCTGTGGTCACGGCCTGGAAGCAGATTTGGAGCAAAGGGAACTGTCTGTTTACACCAACAAAAAAGGCCAACAGGTGGCCAATGAATTGGTTACAGTGGTGGATGATGCCACCATAACCAACCGTTACGGTTCCTACCGCTTTGATGATGAAGGGGTGCCCTCCCGGAAAGTTACACTGATTGAAAAGGGCATCCTGACCGATTACCTGTATGATCACCTGACAGCCGCCAAAGAGGGCCGGGAATCCAACGGCCATGGCCGCCGGGAATCCTATCAACACAAACCCATTCCCCGCATGGGCAATACCTACATTGCCCCAGGCAAAGAGGACCCAGAGAAAATTATCAAAGACTACAAAAGCGGCCTGTTGGTCAAAAAAATGGGCGGTGGTCAGGTCAATACCACCACCGGGGATTTTGTCTTTGATGTGGCAGAGGGTTATTTAATTAAAGATGGAGAAATCGGCCAAATGGTGCGGGGAGCAACCCTCACTGGCAACGGCCCGGAAGTTCTGCGCATGGTAGAAAGGGTTGGTTCCGATCTGGGCTTCACCATTGGCACCTGCGGCAAAGACGGCCAAGGGGCCCCTGTATCTGACGCCCAACCAACCATGGCCATTAAGGAACTGGTTGTAGGCGGCACAGCCCACAGTGATGAGGATAATAAACTTAGCCGCAAATTGGATGAAGGCTTTGGGAAGATCAGAAGAATATAGAATCGTTAAGGACGGCTCAGGCCGTCCTTAAAAGTTTACTTATCATGGTGTTATGATTTCAAATATTTTAGTTAATTCAAGCTGAAGGCCAGGAAAAAGAGTGGAAGTTAAAAGGGTTTCCTCACTAAAGACGCCAGCTTTTTGTAAATCACTGTCACCCTGAGTAAAGGTTTCAATGAGTCGGTTATCAGGGTCAACAATCCAATATTCTCTAACACCATGGGCAAAATAAAGCCTTCTTTTATCGAAGCGGTCACGCTTAATGGTTGAGGGGGAGAGTACCTCTACGACTAAATCAGGTGCACCTTGAATATTTAGTTTTTTAATAATAGAAAGCCGTTCTTTCGTAATATAGAGGATATCCGGTTGAAGTATATTGTGATTGTCAAATACCACATCTGTGGGAGCAGTAAAAACTTCCCCAATGCCATTTTCATAGACAAAACTATTTAAAATAGTGTACAGTCGTCCTACCACCCTTTGATGATTCACACTTGGCGAAGGTACCACAAATAACTCCCCTTCCAAAAGTTCATACTGTTCTTGACCATTTAATCCCATGTAATCTTCATAGGTATACAGCTTCTGGCTGACCTTCCTCATCTCGTTCACCTGCCTTAAAATTTAAGACCTAATATGCTTTGCAATATTTTAACACACCAATCCTATTTTACAAATAATTGGAAAAGCATCAACTGGCTAATTTTTTTATTTATAAGCATTCTAAAAAGGATATTGTTGACAAAAAGAGAATAATTATAAAACACATTAGATCTTTGTAGTATATTAAATAATAGGGGCATACTTCGCGAAAGTGAAGGACGCAAAGCTTCGGGCCTAAAGACCCAGTCCATGGCAGCCGGGTTGCCTTAGGATATTTAACGAAACCTAAGTTTAAGTACTGGTGGTTTCGTTTTTTGCGTTAATAAAAAGGAAACAGGAGAGGTCTATGAAGTTTACGCGGGGTTTTTTAGGAACATGGTTAGTTAATGAAGGTATTATCACCCAGAAACAGTTGGAGGATGCCCTGGAATATCAAAGGCAAAACCCGGAAAAGACCGGGGTTTTAGGCAAGGCTTTGGTACATTTGGGTTATTGCTCCGAGGATGATATAGCAAGGATTATCGCCAAGCAGGCAGGGGTTCCCTTTGTCTCTTTGGAGAAATACAACATCGACCCGGCAGCGATTACGACCGTTTCAGTTGATGCGATGAAACGCTACCGAGCATTTCCCATTGGCTTTAATAATGGCAAACTGTTGGTGGCCATGCAAAAACCCACGGATATTGTTGCCATTGATAATATACGTTCCTTAACAGGTCTTGATGTTATGCCCGTGTTTTCTCCGGATAGTGAACTGGATGTGGCCATTGAAAAATACAGCCGGGAAGCCCTGGGATTTAATAAGGTAGAAGAAGAAACGCCACAGCTTGAAGAACTTACAGAAAACATAGATGACGACCAAAAACCAGCTGTGCAGTTGGCTAACCTGATTTTATCCCAGGCTGTGGCTGCTAAGGCCAGCGATGTCCATATTGAGAGATATGAAAAACGTATGAGGGTGCGCTTTAGGATTGATGGTGTATTGCATGATATTATGGAACCGCCGGTAAAGATGCATGCCACCCTGGTATCCCGCCTTAAAGTAATGGCCAATCTGGATATAGCCGATCGCAGGGTACCCCAGGACGGGCGGATGTCCCTTAGAATTGAAGGAAGACCCATCGATATTCGTGTGGCTACCTTACCAACTGGTTATGGTGAAAGGTTAACCATGCGCCTGTTGGATGGTTCAGCTAGGGTGATTAGTCTGGAAGAACTTGGTGTAGCAACAAAAATACTTGAAAAATACCGCGATCTTCTAAAATTACCCTATGGTTTCATTTTAGTAACAGGCCCCACCGGCAGCGGCAAAAGCACCACTCTATACGCCAGTCTCAACTCCCTTGATCGGGTTAGTAAAAATGTCATTACCATTGAAGATCCTGTGGAATATCGAATGGAGGGGGTTAATCAAATTCAAATTAATCCCCAGGCAGGGCTTACCTTTGCCTCGGGTCTTCGCTCTATCCTGAGAAATGACCCGGATATTATTATGGTGGGTGAGGTTCGCGATCATGAAACTGCCAAAATTGCCATTGAATCAGCCATGACTGGCCATATGGTTCTGGCCACCTTACATACCAATGATGCCCCCGGTGCCATCACCCGATTAACTGAAATGGGCGTTGAACCTTTTCTGATTGCTTCATCCCTCGTATGTGTTTTAGCCCAGCGCTTGGCCAGGGTGCTTTGTCCCCATTGTAAAGAAAAGATTCAGTTAGCCAGGGAAGATTTGGCCAAGATTCCTGATTTCCCCTTTGAGGCTGGCGAAGATCGGATTACCCTATATAAGCCAAAGGGCTGTATGAGGTGCAGCAACACTGGCTTCCGTGGCAGAGTAGGTATCTACGAACTATTATTTGTTACCGAGAAAATTCAACGCCTGGCCCTGGCCAAGGCCTCAGCCAAAGAAATAACCAAGGCTGCTTTGGCTGAGGGTATGGTTGTTTTGAGACAAGATGGTTTGTTAAAGGTAAAACAAGGTATTACTTCTTTGGAAGAAGTATTAAGGGTGGTCGTATAATGGAAAACAGAAAGGTACCGGATATTAATGAAATATTAATACGTACCGTAGGGATGAATGGTTCGGACCTGCACTTAAACGTGGGAACCCAGCCGGCAGTTCGTGTTTATGGTGAACTGGTACGGATGGAAGATGTACCCAAACTGATGCCAAAGGATATCGAAAATATCATTTACCCTATTCTCCAGCCCCATCACCGGGAACAATTGGGGAAGGAATGGGAATTGGATTTTTCTTACTCTATTCCGGGCATTAGCCGTTTCCGCGGCAATATCATGTGGCAAAGAGGAACCCTGGCTGTTAACTTCCGGGTGGTAGCCATTAATATCCCCAAGCTTGCTGATTTAGGTTTGCCGCCAACGGTTAAGGAATTCTCCCGGCTGCCCAGGGGGCTAGTGCTGGTAACCGGGCCCACTGGCAGTGGTAAATCCACTACCCTGGCCTCAATTATTGATTTAATCAACGAGGAAAGAAGCTTAAATATTGTAACCATCGAAAATCCCATTGAATTTTTGCACAGTCATAAAAAATCCATTGTCAAGCAGCGGGAGGTGGGCATTGATACCCATTCCTTTGGTAATGCCCTAAGACATGTGCTGCGCCATGATCCGGATGTTATTTTAGTGGGAGAAATGCGTGATCTGGAAAGTATCTCCATTGCTCTTACCGCTGCAGAAACAGGACACCTGGTATTTTCAACCCTGCATACCCAAACAGCCACCCTGGCTGTAAATCGTATCGTCGATGTGTTTTCTGACAGCATGCGCAGCCAAATCAGACAGCAGTTGGCAGACTCCCTGCAGGCGGTCGTTGCCCAGCAACTAATGCCCAGGACAGACGGTAAAGGAAGAACCATCGCAGTGGAACTTTTACTCACCAACCCCGCCGTCAGAAATTTAATTCGCGAAGGGAAGGAACACCAACTTTACACGGTTATGCAAACCTCTCGCAACAGCGGTATGCAGACCATGGATCAAGCCCTGGCCAACCTTTGCCTAACAGGAAAAATTAGCCGCAATATGGCCCTCGAACGCTGTGTTGACAAAATCGAACTAGAACGTGCCCTAAACAGAGGGTTTTAGTTTGTTAGCAGAAAGCAGAAAACCTAGGTGCCAGGCTTTTGCCGTAGAAAAAGCCTGCAAACCAAGCTAACCATACAAGCGAGCAAGGGCCTGGCGCCGTCGAACATAACCCAATTAACAAAGCAGGTGGAAAAATGCCTTTATATTCCTACGAAGCAATGGATAAACTTGGCAACCTAATTGAAGGAAAATTAGAGGCAGAGGACCAATGGTCTGTGGCTTCCCGTCTCAATAAGATGGGTTACACACCCTTGGAAGTGGAAGAACTAAAGGAGTCAGCTCTGAAAACCTCCTTTGGCAGGCGTAAAGTTAAAATCGGTGAACTAGCCTTTTTCAGCCGCCAACTGTCAGCCATGCTTTCGGCAGGCATTCCTTTAACCCGTTGCCTTTATACCCTCAGCGAGCAAAGCAGCAACCCTTTGCTGGCCAATTGTGCCGGTGAAGTGGCTGCTAAGGTGGAGAGCGGTATTAGTTTTTCCGAGGCCCTAAGTTCACATAAAAATATTTTTTCCGACATGTACATTGAAATGGTCAAAGCCGGGGAACTGAGTGGGTCCCTAAACGAGATTTTAACCAGGCTATCCCTCCAACTGGAGAAGGATAAGCTGCTCAAAGATAGTTTAAAGGCTGCTACTTTTTACCCTTCTGTGGTTCTAACCTTCGCAGCTCTAGTAGTTATCGCCATGATGTTTTTTGTGGTGCCAATTTTTATTGGTATGTTCCCCCCGGGTATGGAATTGCCCCTGCCCACTAAAATTGTGGTGGCATTCAGTGATTCCCTGCGGAGCTACTGGTATCTTCATGCCCTGGGTTTTGTCCTGACCATTCTGGGAATTAAAATCTATTTGGGCAGTGAATTAGGCCGTAAAACCTGGGATGAAATTAAATTTCGACTGCCCATTTTCGGAGAACTTTTTAAAAAGGCCACCATTGCCCGCTTCTGTCGCATGTTGGCGACACTGCTTGGTGGCGGTATCCCGGTTTTGCAGGCCCTGGAATCTGCCGGGCCATCCTCCGGCAGCAGGCAGGTAACAGAGGCCATCCGCTTGACAGGCACCCGAATTCAAGAAGGGCAGAGTATTGCCACACCATTGAAGGAAAGCAAATTCTTTCCCCCCATGGTCATAAATATGGTTGCAGTGGGTGAGGAAACGGGTCAACTGTCTGCCCTGCTGGGCAGAGTGGCTGATTTCTACGAAGAAGAAGTGGCCACCATGACCAAAGGCCTCTCCTCCATCCTGGAACCACTATTATTGATTATAGTGGGCATTACCATCGGAGCCATCGTCATAGCCATTTATCTGCCAATATTTAGCGTGGTAACTTCTGTGGGCTAATCGACGTCTATTAATTAAGCCGTGAGCTGAATATGCCTCAGGCCCATGGCCTAGATGGCTTCCGAAAAAACACCAAAAAAGCTGAAGGCTGATGACAAAAAGAGAGGTCATCCTATGAGATTTTTCAAACCCGCCAATGCAGTTGGCTTAGAAATAGACACCGGAACCATTAGGGTGGTGGAGTTAAAGGGAACCCTGCGCTCCGCCGCACTGGTTACAGCCGGGCAAATTGATCTGCCAGACCAGGCTGTGGTAGATGGCATTGTCGTTGATGTACAAACAGTGGCCCAGGCCATCAAGGATTTATGGGAAAGGCTTAATATCAGCAGTCGCGAAGTGGTATTGGGCATTACCAATCACGGTGTCTTTATGCGCTATACGAACTTCCCCAAACTACCAGACAAAAAACTGGCCCAGGCGCTGCGCTTCCATGCCGGGGAATATTTTCCCATCGATAATACCCAACTGGTTTTTGACTATGCCCTTCTTGGTGAAGATATCGAGGGAAAAAACATCCAGCTAAAAGTATTAATGGTCGGTGTGAGAAAAGATTTGTTGGATATCAGCCTAAGAACCCTGGAGGCTGCCAATTTGCAGCCCAAAGTGGTGGATGTTTCCTACCTTGCCTTACTAAGAACCCTGAACAAAGGGCAGCTTTCAGATAGCGTTGTTCTGGTAGACCTAGCCAATGGTCTTACCTCCATTCAACTGATCAATAAAGGGATACCGCACTTTGCCAGAATAATCTCCCATTCCCTGCAAACCTATTCCCGTGAGGTTAATCTTCCTCTGACGGACCAAGACCTAACGGCCCGTGCCCTGGTGGCAGCGGTCAGGGATACTGATTCAGAAGGGTATAACGATAGCCTTGCTGAGGACTGGAGTACCACGCTGGCCAATGAAATTCGTTCCTCGGTTAGTTATTATTTAGCCCAGGCCGATGCTGGTTCAGTGGAAACGGTTATTCTCAGCGGCAGAGGGGCCCTAATTCCCGGACTCGGGGCACACTTGCAAGAGGAACTGGGGGTAACGGTAGAGGTGTTGGACCCTTTGGAAAATTTGCAGCAAACTCTGCTAAGTGATGGACTAGGATTTCCCGAGCTAGATGCGGCCTTCGCTTCTTGTCTAGGTCTGGCTCTTCGGGGATTGGGGGCATAGGTAGATGGACATTAGGATAAATTTACTACCCCCAGAAATAAAGTATCAGTTAGAGCAAAGAAAAAAGCGGCAAAAAATAATGATGCTAGCCGCAGTCATCTTCGTGCTGTTTATTTGTCTAGCGGTGGGGCTGCAAATAGCAAAGGAAAAAGTTAATAGGGATATTGCGAAGTTACAGCAACAAAAGATGCTTTTAGAACAACAAGTAGCCACCCTCAAACCCTATGCAGAACTTCAAGCCAAGAAAGAACAGGTGGACAACCGTGTTAAGAAAGCCATGGGCACCTCGCCTGACTACCCTTCACTGCTGGAGGGGATTGGCTTATATCTGCCGCCCAATATTTGGCTGGAGGATTTTTCAACCAACCTCAGTAAAAACAGTGGTAAGAATGAACTCCAGGATAATGAAATGTTAAATAAAGTGAATCAAGTGACAGAGGCTGTGGCGGGCAAGGTTCCAGAGAATGTAAATCAAGTAGCCAGCAAAGAAAAACAAGTGGTATCCTACGGGGAAGTGATGCTCCGGGGCTATGCCTTAAATAATTTTGCCGTGGCCAATTGGCTTAAGGAACTGGCAAAGTTCCCCCAGCTAACGGATATTCGCTTACAGTCCACAGCCGAGAGGGAAAACGCCGGGGATATATTCACCACCTTTGAAATCAGGGCTTCTTTAGCAGAGCCCAAAGATAAAAAGTCAGCCGGCCAAAGGGCGGGTGAGTAATTATGAAAAAAAAGGGACAAAAAAATTACCTTTCTATTTTTTTAGTAATGATAGCCGGTGTCCTCATGCTATTCTTTATCCATCATCAGCTAATGTCATTGACCGAGGCCCGACAGGAGGCCGCAGCCTTAGGGGAAAACCTGTCGCAAACGAATGTACAAATTCAGTCACTGGTAAAGCTTCAGAACCAAGCAGTTGATATGCAGGAACAAATAGATAAATTGGCACAGGTTATGCCTGAGGAACCATTGGAAGATTTGCTAATTGGTGATTTACAGATCAAAGCCAGCAGCCATGATCTGCAACTGGTGCAAGTTTCCTTTGACCAATATGCTAGCCAAAAAGATTACGTGGAAATGCCCTTTAATATGACCCTTGAGGGACAATATTTGGACTTAATTTACTTTTTAAAGGATCTTCAAAGGGGACCCAGGGCCGTTCAGGTTAGGGGAATAAACATCACCAAGGTTGACCCTGACTTACCCTTGATCAAAATTGCGATATCTGCCTGTACCTTTTACACCAATAATAAGTAATGTAACAACCTAAAACTTGGCTCATTGGCCGGGGGGAAATATATGCAGAAGAAAAGCCTGAAAGACATAGAAATCAATAAAGAATTTTTTCGGCAAATATGGAAGAAGCTGAATGAAACAAAGGTTGAGGACATTCTCCCCTACTTCAAGAAAAACAAAGGGGCTGCCCTGGGGGGAATTTTACTGCTGGTATTTCTGTGCGGTGGTATCTATCTGGTTAAGTACAATATGGACGTCCTAAAATCCGGCAAGACAGGACAAACCACAGCAGTTTCCCCACCGGCAACTGTCGATCCTAAACTGCCTGTGTCCACCTTCCTGCCCCAGGAAAAAAGAACCCTTGACCAGACCACAACCATAAAGGACCCCTTTGCCAGCAAAATGAAGTTAAAGGGCATCATGACCGGCGGCGGGGGAACCAATCTGGCCATCATTGAGCTGGGCAACACCTCCTATATTGCCAAACCCGGAACAGAAATAAGCCAGGGGTTATTTGTGGAGGAAATAAGGCCGGATTTAGTGCTGCTAAAGTCCAAGGACGAAAGAATGTACCTGGAATTTGGCGGCAGAACCAAGACAGAGAAATTAAATACAGATAAGCAGAAATCCGAGGATCAGGAAAAGGAATCGGGACAGGAACCAGAACGGGACACCAAGACTGAACCACAAGAATAGTAATATTCTCATCAATACCAGGTGTCAACCCAGAACCCTAAGTGCCTGGAACCGCCGCATAGACGTTAATTTTCACAGATAGAAATAACAGAAGGGTGAGACGTATGCCCCTAAAACACATCCATGTTATCAAAAAGACATTATTGCTTACTTTTATGTTAACAATTTTCTCCTATACTGCTAATATAAGTGACTCCTTTGCAGACGGAACACCCTTGCCCCAGACAATGGATAACGACCTTCCCACCTTCACGGAGGCAGCCACCGACACTGTCATTCAAGGAGGATTCTCTCTTGATGTCAGAGGAGCAGACCTAAGGGATATCCTTTCTGCCCTGGCCATGAAAATGGGGGTAAATATCATCCTCCTGGGCACCGAACCCACAGCAATCGATTTCCAGGCCCAAAATATCTCCCCCAAGGGAGCCTTCGAGCTGCTTATCCAAGCCCAGGGTCTGGCCTATGTACAGAACGGCAACATTCTCATTGTCGGCACACCGGCAGATCTGGAAAAAGATTTTTATACCCAGATGATCTTAACCAGATTTGATACATATTATATTACCACCGATAAAGTACAACAGATGATCGCTGACCTCGGTGTACAAGGGGTCAAAAGCATTCTCGTAGACACCAACCCCCAAATCATCTGGGTCCAAGGCACAGCCCAGGCCCTGGATAAAGTTTACGAACTAATTGCCAATGTAGACGTGGAAGATGTCAAGGAGAAGCCCTTGGAGGAGCAGCAGGCTAGGTTTGTATATACACTAACTAACGTAGTGGCAGCGGATGCTGCGGCTCGTTTGGGGAAGTTTGGGTTTGAGGATGTTATCACCATTTCCACTGATGGTGATAGATACGGCCATGAATTGATGGTAATCTGCCCGAAAAAAATTGAAATCGAAGTAAAAACCGCTCTTAACAGCATCGACGGTACACGTAAGCGAACCAGGGCACCAATTCTAACAGCCAAAGGGAATTATGCCCACCAGGCCTTGGTTTCAGCCCGGGATGTCCTCAGCGAGATCAGCGGTGTTTCCTCTGGCAGCATGAATATTTCACGTAACCTTGGACCTAGCTCGGAACCAATTCATGTGCTGTGGGTAGAAGAGACGCCGGATAAGATTAGGATGTTGAAGGATTTGGTGACGGAGATGAAGTTGGAGGAAATTACCCAGGGGGGGGCGGATAAGAAGGACTCTGATAAGTGATAGGAATTGTTCTGCGAAAGGGGGTGAATTGGATGATGAAGATTGCGAAGGTGTTGAGGAATAGGAAAGGTTTTACTTTAGTGGAATTGATGGTGGTTGTGGTGATTATTGGTATATTGTCAGCTATTGCGGTGCCAGTGTATAACAATACTACAACAAAAGCGGAGAAAAGCGCAATACAAGCAAATTTAAGGACAATTGACGGTGCAATTATGACTGCAATATCTTCTGAGCCTGCTGCAAGTGTTGATACTAAAGCAGAAGTTAAGGCACTCTTAGAAAGTAAGTACTTGCAGAAATGGCCAACTAGCCCCGGAACCTATGAGGTTTCAGGAACAGATGGGGAAAGTAGTACTTATGCGGCACAGGTAACTATAACAGCCGCAAAAGAAGGTGGTATAGCCGCAGGTAGTTACACATTAAAAACCTTGCCATAAGTAAGGTGCAAGGTACCTTACTTGCACGGGGGAGTTTTTGCTCCTGACTTATGCCACAAAACCTCATAATAAATAATCCCCTGTCAAGTGCAAGCCAGGCAGGGGGTTATTTTAATATTTATACAATATAATAAATTGAGGTAACTAATTATTAAAACAGACTGGCAACAGGCTTGCCTAGCTAATTACTGAAGGACTACCCACTAATATTATAGTACCCAAAAGAATTTATTTACAGTATATGTCATAATATGCATTTACTAAAATGGATAATCACTAGGATCTTTAAAGTATGTCTCTATACCTTTAAATGCTACTTTCGAACCCCCATTAGTAACATAAAAACCATTTTTTGCTATTACTACTCCCTCAAAAGATGCCCCACCAAAGGTAACTGTTCCGTATGGGGCGAATAAAACTCCTGTAAGAGTTATCCATTCGCCCAGATTAATATCTCCCTTACTTACAATTATTACATTTTTATAAGTGGCAGATTTGCTAAAGGAATAACTATTTGCGAATATTTTAATTCCATTCGCTAAATTTCCACTCGATACATAAAAAGGGCAAAGGTACCCAGTGCCCCCAAAAATTCGACATTATAAAAGGTTAATATACTATTGCAAATAATTTCACCTTCTGTTAGGGAAAAGGTTAAAGACGGGTTACAGCAACTACCATCATATATAAAAAAATCCCTTTTATCCCCAAGTGCTAAAGCAGCCTAAGCTGTCAATACAAATAGTTAAGTCATGCTGATGCTAGGCTATTCCTAAGCTTCAGGGTTATTTTGTTGTTGGAAAGTTAAGTTAGCAAAATTAACATATTGTTATTTAAAATAATGCTATACTTAAATTACTAAACCTTTTATGTGAATATAATGAAATGAAAAAAGAAAAGGAATGAATGGTAAGTGCCCGATCTTTTGGAGTATTAAGGATATGATTTGTGGCATGTCAATATTTTTGATTTTTGAATTAAAACGGGGTAGTTTCTTTGAAGGGAGATTATGTCACTATGCTTAGAATCATAAAGTCTGAGAAGGGTTTTGGAATGATAATGACCATGATAGTTGTGTTTGTTGCTACAGTTTTAGGAGTAACACTTTATCAGGTTGGAACTAAAGATGTTATGAGTGTTGAGCGAGATGAAAATATTGCACAGGCTTATTATTACGCTAGATCAGGGGTAGAAGTTGCTATTGGCCTTATTATGGAAAATATCAATCAGAATGAGGACTACCAACCTACAGGGGAATATTTATATGGTAAGCTTGGCGATGAATCGTTTTCAAATCAATCAACTGACGATTATAATATAAAGTTTAAAATTATGAGGGATGAAGATGAAGATCCCAGTAATGATAATTTTTATATTGAATCTATTGGCATAGTTAGACAGGGAGGAGCCGAGGGAGCTCAGATAGCGGCAAACGATTTGGGTTTTGTAATTTCATTGGAAAACCTTAGGAAGGGAAATGCAGGGGGTGTAGGCGGAGACGGAGGCAGTGGCGAGCCGTTGGCTTTGTTTTCAAGCGAAGGTATAAAATTTACAGGTAGTGCCGGAATTAGTGGTCATGTAATTACCAATACTGAAGTAGCCAAGACAGTTGAGTTTAATAATGACAAAGTATTTATAAAGGATGGCGATTTATATATTGGCCCAAATGCAGATAAAAAGAAGGTAATATTTTACGGAGGTGGAGGAGCGGAGAAGAAGAATATACCCGATGGTAGTATTCTTAAGCTTGGGGAGATTAGGCAATTTCCTTTACCTGATTTTCCAGACCCCTCTGTGAAATTAGACTTGCCTTATAAAGGTACCTTGACAACGAATCAAGGTGCTATCTCGGGTAGAGTTTATACAACTGATGGTGTTGGGGTTGATGGAGTAAAAATCTATATCAGTCCAAGTATACCAGGTAATATAGCAAAAACAAGCGTTATAACAAACAATGGAAAATGGGCTTCTTATGCGGGAAATGATAATGATCCTGGTAAACAAATGGGCACAGTTATAATAACACCGATCAAGGCAGGTTATGATTTCAATCCTCAGTCCATCAAGGTTACCGGACCACATAGTGAAATAAACTTCATAGCTACCCCGAATGCCAATACAAAGGTAACAATGTTAGAGGATCCGAACCTAAAGTGGGGTTATGAAATTGAGCAGGGAGACTATGATGAGATAAGAGTTACTGATAGCAGAAGAATATACATTGACATGAAAAGAGGCACAAGAGTAGTACGTGTCAATAAACTTAGTATAGAGCAAGGGAATATAGACTTAGCAAACGTATCTGATAATGGGAAGTTAATATTTATTGTGAATGAAACTTTTACTTTAACTGGCAGCAGTAAGGTTAATGATGGCGGGGCTGTTGATAATGTGGTTATGTATTATAAAGGAAGCAAAGATATTAGTGCTGCTGGTTCCACGAAGTTCGTTGGTTCAGTTTTTGTTGAGACCGCCAAAATAACAGGAGGAGGATGCGTAGGTTTCGTAGGGGATATAATTTCCAAGGGAAATAATATCTCCTACTTGGAATGGACAAATAATGAACCTTATCCGAGGATAATATATGCTCCTAATGCGTATTTAGATATGAGTAATGGATCTGGAAGGACAAAAGGAACTGTTATTGTTAGAAAATGTGATCTTGGCGGGGGTGGCTCCCCGAATAACCCAAGAATACTATCGAATAACGAACTTGATACAAGATTCTTTAATTCTCTGATCTGGTCAGAAGATCCACCTTCACTTCTAACTAAAGGGACAGTACAAGAGGAACTTGTTGACAATAACTGGCGGGTGAGAGGGCAATGGTCAAACTAAATAACATGATAAACAATATGTTGATAAGATACCAGAAAGGTTTCACACTGATTGAACTATTAGTTTCTTTAGCTATACTATCAATAGTCATTGGTGCTTTCACGAGTCTCATTGGTTGGAACTTCTTTAGTATATCTAATTCAGGGATTAAAAGTGAGGCTATTGCTAAAGCAATGGAGAAAACCGATCAGTTGTATGCTGTGGTTTGGAACGATGATAATCCAGAAGATGCTATGAAAAGTATAAATGGATGGGTTTCTTGTGATGATTTATTTATAGACAGTTCGAGATCAAAGGAATTGGTTTTTTGCTTTAAAAAATATGATGAAGATACCCCAAAAATCGTCAATGATGCTGGTGTAACAAAAGAGATTCAGGGTTATGATATTTCTGTTGTTGTTTTTTACCAGGAAGGAAAGTATTTTGTTAAGCTTGATTCTTTTATTAAAATAGATAAATAGATTAAAAAAGGCTTGATTATTTTGAGGCTGTCTAATATTTCTAGAAATAAAGAAGGCTTTACTATAATTGAATTACTAATTGTATTATCTATACTTTTAATTGTAATAAGTTTAGGTTATTCTTTTTATTTTTATTTTGTTCGATCATTTGAGATTGCTTCGAAGCAATCTAACGTGCAGGAAAATGTACGTCTGGCTAAGAATATAATTGACAATAAAGTCAGACATGCGAGTTATATAAAAATAGGAGATGCTCCAGTAGACGCTAGTAAATATAATCAAAGAATATTTTTAAATAATCATAAGATAATGGATGAAGAGAATAAAGACCTCTTAAATGGCCTTTCCGATGGTGTGAATTTGTATCTAACGTTTGAAAAAAAATCGGTTGAGTCACCATTTTTGTGGATTGAAGTAAAGGGAAGTATAAACGGTGATTATGAATATGTTATTAGTTCTGAAGTATTAATATTAGGGATAGAAAATCATAATTTTATAGGTACCGTTGGACAGGGGATATATTATTATTCCTCCTCGGACTAATAGTTGTTAGATTTTAGTTACTCACTGCTCGGGGTGCATGGGGCAAAACCAGAATTCCCTTCCCCCGTTCTTCCGGGTTCCCCTAAATGGTAATTATCCCTACTTGTGTTACCATTTTAAATAAATAAAGAAATGTTTGCTAAATTTCCCCGCTTGGTAACCAGGTGGGGATTTGAAGCAAAACACAAAAAACACAAGGGGACGGTTCTTTTGTGTTATTTCCGGTTTTCCTCAGAAGGGGACTGCCCATCTCCGCGTTACCAGTAATAAATAAAGAGTGCATGATCCATCTATCCCGATGGATTGGCATCCGTTGCCGAGCGATGGAGTTTCTATATGAAAAATAATTAAAGATTTACGGGGGAATTAAGTATGAAAAGAAAAATGTTAACGGTTTTAATATTAGGGGCAATTTTAATATCTTTAGTTGGGTGCAATCAATCTACAGGAGAAAATTCAAAGCAAACTAACAAAACGGATGCTGCAAGGACTGTAGATGTGAAATTTATAGAAAATGGAATTGAATTTAATTTGCCTGATAAATGGAAAGAGAGTCAGGGGAAAAATATAGAAATTTATAGATCTGGGCCAGAAGAAAATATAACAGGACAGATAGACATTATTTTCATATCGGATGAAACGAATGCTAAAGGAATTAACCTAGATAAGGAACTGAAAAAGCAATTAGAAGCGAAAAATGAACTGGAAATCCAAAAAGCAAAAGATAACCTGATTGATTTATATAGGGAATTTAAAGAAGTATGTACCATCGTAACCCTTGATAAAAGCAGGCCAGAAGGCGAAATTCAAAAAGACCTATTCGCAAAATATGAAAATAAGGATTTACTAGATAAAGAGGGGAATTTTGAATTTTACTTACTATTTAATAATAAGCCAAACACCCGTGGCTTAACAGAAAAATCGAAGCAGGCCTATGAAGAAGTACATGGAGAAATTAAAGCTTTTAAAGGTTTGATTAATACATTTAGACCTGTTTCCAAGGAAGAGGAATTAAGCAAATATAAGAAAGTTGAATTTAGAACTAAAACGCTAGATAACAAAGAAATAAACAGCAGTATTTTTAAGGACAGCAAGCTTACGATGATAAATGTCTGGGCTACCTTTTGCAATCCATGTATAGAGGAACTGCCTGATCTGCAAAGGCTGTATGAGGAAGTTAAGGGCGATAAGATTAATGTGATTGGTATTGTTTCGGATACACCAGACTCAGACAATGAAGAATTAGCCAGAAAAATTCTATCAAAAGCAGGTGTTAAATATACGAATATTATTCCAGATGAACAGATTGTAAATAGCTTATTAAATAATATAGTGGCAGTGCCTACAACACTATTTGTTGATAGTGAAGGAAATATTATTGGAGATTTAGAGATCGGTTCCATGGATAAAGAAGGATATAAGAAGGAGTTGCAAGACAGATTAAAAAATATGAAATAGGACAAGTACGTACCTCATCCTGTTTGACAGGTGAGGTATGTTTAATAAAGAGGTAGGATGTGAATGTATGGATATAATTAAGAATTGTAAAATTGGAGGGGTAATGAAATATGGGATTTTAGGAATGAGCATGATGTTAATATATGCGGGAGTACATAGAAATGAAGTAGGTGTTGTTGTGCTTAAGAAAGCAATAAACATATGTCTAGAGTGTATTGGAATTGGCTAGAAGAACAATAACGCAAGCTATTGCGTCTATAACAGCAAATGCCAATATAGGTGGTTTCTTACAAGGCACCATTTATAAAGGAAATATCAAGAAAATATGTGTTCCTGGCTTAAACTGTTATTCTTGCCCCGGAGCCATTGGCTCTTGCCCGATAGGTTCTCTACAGGCTGTTATTGGAACGATAAAATATAATTTTTCATTATATGTTGTTGGATTAATGTTATTATTTGGAGTAATCTTTGGAAGATTTATATGTGGCTGGTTATGTCCCTTTGGTTTTATTGAAGATTTGTTATATAAAATACCTTTTAGAAAATTTAAAATACATAACAAAGTGAATTGGCTGCTTAACTACTTAAAACATGTTATTTTAGCTTTATTTGTTATCGTGCTGCCCATGTTTTTAGTGAATGAATTTGGTATAAGTCCTCCATATTTTTGTAAATATATATGTCCAGCGGGAACCCTGGAAGGGGGAATACCATTGGTTTTAATGAACCCCTCCCTAAGGCAGTCCGTAGGTTATTTATTTGCCTGGAAGGTATTCATACTAATTAGTGTGATTATGGCTTCTATATGTATATACAGACCTTTTTGCCGTTATATCTGCCCTTTAGGAGTATTTTACGCATTGTTTAATAAAGTTAGTTTTTATAAATATCAAGTGGATAAAAAAAATTGTATCAGTTGTGGGGCTTGTACGGATAAATGTAAGATGAATATAGAAGTTCAGAAAAATCCTAACAGTCCAGAATGCATTAGATGTGGAGAATGTATCAAGGTTTGTCCCACAAAATCTCTAAAAAGCGGCATTGAATTACATCTTTAACACAAGAAGGCGGTTCGAGACCACTGAAAAAGTATCATTTTTCAAGAATTCACTCAATATATTGTGACTAAAACGCATGTTGAATCACAACATATGGTATAGGGTGAATTTTTAGAAGCACTTTTTCAGTGGTCTCGGACAGTTCCTTTGGCTTGATACCAAGGCATTCGTGAGAGAGAAGCAAAAGTGGCTTTTATCACATCACGACCCATGACTTGGATGATAAGGATAAACGTTGGCTTTATAGACATAAAAACTGTCCCCTTGTCTCATAAGCATAACCGACGGCGATTCTTAGGTCAGAGCAAAGTCTACAGCAGAAACAGCATGGATGGTTGTTGTATCAAAAATAGGGATCTCAACATCTTCCTGTTTTACAAGCAGTGGAATTTCGGTGCACCCTAGTATTACACCCTCAGCACCCTTCCGGGTTAGGTTCGCTATGATTTGAACAAATTTTTGTCTAGATGGCCCATTGATTACACCTTTACACAGCTCTTGATAAATAACCTCATGAACAAGTTCTCTTTCATCTTCATCTGGAATAACAACCTCAAGATGATGCCTGTCTTTTAAAACCTGCCGATAAAAAGTACCTTCCATCGTAAATTTGGTTCCGAGTAAACCTACCTTTTTTAAGCCCTGTTCAACTATTTTTTGACCAGTGACATCCGCTATGTGCAATACTTTTATGTCAGCCTTATTTTCTATATCGTCAGCCATGAGGTGCATCGTGTTTGTTCCAATTACAATAAATTCAGCGCCACCAATTTTAAGGTTTTTAGCAATATGAATCATTATATTAGTCAATTCTTCCCACTTGTTCTGACGCTGTAAGGTTTCAATTTCAGCAAAATCTACCGAATACATTAAACATTTTGCAGAATGTAGCCCACCTAGTTTTTTCTTGGCTGTTTGGTTAATAATCCTATAATATTCAAGTGATGATTCCCAACTCATCCCACCAATTAGACCGATGGTTTTCATAGCGTTCTCTCCTTATATTTAGTTTTTGCTATTCCAGACAATGTTAGAAACCCCTTTAAGTTGGAATAGCTGTATCCAATCCTTCATTAGCCCTACCTGTGAAGATATCCTTTTACCTTACCAAGAATTCTATTAATTGGGTTCTTTTTTTTATATTGTTGAATATTTTTTAAAAGGCCTGGCTAACGCCAGGTCTTTTAGGTTTTTGCATGTTATAAAGCTTATCCTTTCTGACATGCCAAGCAAAAATACCAAGGGGGCTTGGAAATGAAAAGAGTAGGTGCCCTATGTTTGATCAGCCTAATGGCTCTGGTAATCTGGGTGCGATGCCCGGTTGAAGCCCAGTTTGAAGCAGCGGACAAATGGCAGACTGTTCAGGTTGAAGAAAGTGCGGCAAAACATAGCTGCAGTTTGAGCTATGCCCCTAAGCTAGTCAATTCGATCAATGGTCTTAATGCGAGAGGTGCTATTTTAGTCAATTATGATACGGGACAAATAATCTATGCGAAGCATGAACAGGAAAGGTTTCACCCTGCTTCCATCACAAAACTAATGGTGCTTTATATCGTACTGGAAAAGATCCATCAAGGGTTGCATCAGTGGGCGGAACCCGTGCAGATTAGTGAAAAGGTTGAGCGTGTTAATGAAGCACAGGTATATTTGAAAAAGGGGGAGGTTCTAAGCCTACAAGAGTTGGTAAAAGCGATGATGGTAGCTTCTGCCAATGATGCTGCTGTGGCCCTTGCGGAAAAGGTAGCAGGCAGTGAAGAGGCCTTTGTCCGGATAATGAATCAAAGGGCAGTGGCGTTAGGGCTTACAAATAGCCATTTTATGAATGCTTCCGGCCTGCCGGGGATGAATAACGCCAACCACTATATGTCTGCTTATGATATTGCCTTGTTAACTAAAATAATACTGGAGGAATACCCGGAGGCATTGGATTTTTCCAGGCTGAAAACTACCACCATCCGCAACGGAGCTTATCCGATTAAGAGTACGAACAACCTATTAGAACTATTTGCCGGAGCCGATGGATTAAAAACTGGCTATACAGACAAGGCCCGGTGGTGTTTGGTAGCTACAGCCCAAAGGGAGGGTCAGCGTTTCATTAGTGTGGTACTGGGGTCACCTACCAAGGAGATAAGAAGTGCCAACACCGTAGCTTTGTTAGACTATGGTTTTCAGCAGTATCAAAGGGTAAATGCCATTTATATAAACGGAGAACAAAGTAAACTTAATCAAAAGCCAATCTTTGTTGCTGGAACCGTTTTAGCACCGATTCGTTGCTTAACCGATACGATGAGTTTGAATGTGGCGTACGACCAGGAAGAAATTTTAATAACTGGTCAGGGGACACTGGTTAAATTTCAGGTGGGATCGAATAAGGCTGCCTGGAATAATCAGACCGTGGAGTTAACTCAGCCAGTACAAAGGATAAAGGGCAACATCATGGTGCCTCTTAGGTTTTTAACCCAGGCCTTTGGAGGAGATATACAGTGGGATAAGGCAAATAAAGTTATCCATATTAATTTAGAGCATAAGCATGTAATATAAAAGAAACAAGGGACTTTGCCCTTGTTTCTTTATTTAGAAAAGCTTCATATGACCTAGGGGGTAATGCCTGAAGATAGCTTTACCAATAACATTCTTTATGGGAAGTGCTCCCCAATAACGGCTATCATAGCTATTGTTTCTATTGTCACCCATGACAAATATTTGACCCTCTGGGATAACAAAGGGTTCGAAATCACGGTCAGGCTTTTCGCTAATGTATTGCTCCTTTATGGGGTTGCCGTTAATATAAACAATACCATCCTTTATTGAAAGCTCTTCACCTGGTAGTCCGATAACCCGTTTAATTAGATCATCGTCCTTATCTAGCTCCGCAGGGGCCTCAAATACTAGAATGTCACCCCTCTGAATTCCTTCAAACTTAAAGTATACCTTATCGATGAATAATTGATCACCGACCTCCAAGGTAGGCAGCATTGATTCACTGGGTATCCACCTAGCTTCGGCAATATAATTTCTCACAAAGAGAGATAAAGCAAGTGCAACTAAGATGGTCGGCAGCCAACTGCGTAATACTTTTTTTATTTCAGTCATAAAATTTCTCCTCACTAACTAAAGATCATAAATCTATTATAGTTTAACTCTTAAAAAAATCAAACTGCTGCTTTTGTCCTAAACAAACCACTATTTTACAAAAATTGTAAACAACAACCCGTTGCATAAGAACAAATGTTTGGTATAATGAAGTATAGGAAATCAAATAAATGTTCGGTGGTGTCTATGTCTAGGGTCATACTTTTATGCGATATGAATAGCTTTTATGCATCCGTTCATCAGGCCATGGATGCTAAGCTTAGGGGGAAACCCGTTATTGTTGGGGGGGATCCCGGCCAAAGAAGAGGGATTGTGCTGGCAGCCAGTTATGAGGCAAAAAAATATGGTATTAAAACGGGTATGATCATAAGTGAAGCTAGGGCCCTATGCCCCCAGGCTGTTTTTGTTTCGCCTTCCCATCGGGATTATGCCGCCTTTTCCAGTTGGATTAACAGCATTCTACGGGAATACAGTGATTTGGTAGAACCCTGTTCCATTGATGAAAGTTTTGTGGATATTACAGGTTGCTTGAAAAATCTTGGTACGCCCCAAAGCATAGCCCAGGAGATTCAAACTAGAATTAACCGTGAGGTGGGGGTAGGGGTAAATATTGGCATCGGACCTTCTAAACTAATGGCCAAGATGGCATCGGAATTGGAAAAGCCGAATAAAATCATTTTTCTTTCACCGGATGATTGGTCCCGGCGGGTGTGGCCATTACCAGTAAAAGAATTGTTTGGCGTGGGCTCCAGAATCGGTAAATGGTTGAATCAAATTGGCGTTAAAACCATTGGGGATTTGGCAGCCATGCCCGTTGAGTTATTAAGAATCCGCTATGGCTTAGTGGGGGAAGTTTTACATTATTCTGCCAGGGGTATTGACTCCAGCTCCGTAGACCCAGGTTCCTTGGAAGTAATTAAAAGTGTGGGTAATCAGATAACCCTGCCAAGGGATTACCGGGGGTTAGAGCAGATCAAAGTGGTTGTTCTTGAATTGGCAGAGGAAGTAGCCCAGCGAACCCGCAAAGCCGGATTTATAGGAAGAAGGGTTAGTCTAACGATCAAGGATCCTAACTTTATTACAGAGTCCCATTCGAAGGTTTTATCCCATTACACGGATATCACCCAGGAAATTTATGAAATGGGCGTATTTCTGTTAGAACAATATTTGGATAAGAAAGAAGTGAGGGCGAGATTGGTAGGGCTAACACTGTCGGAACTAATACCAAAGGAGGAAAAACAATTGTCAATCTTTTCTGGGCAGGATAGACAGGAAAAGATTGACAGGGCAACCGATTTAATTAAGTCCAAGTGGGGGCGACAAAGCATTCAACGGGCTGTTTCATTGACAGAATGCGGGGTGTATGATGGTCGATAACGAATGGTTTTATCCGAAGTGGGAGAAAGGTTTAGGCTCCTGCCGGCATTGCAATCGTTACAGGGGTTGGTCATCAGGAGACCAAGGGCTGTTTAGCCCAAAGTCTAAATATGCCAAATGGCAGTAGCCACAGAATAGAGAGCTGTGCTTAAAACCAACAGGGAGACACCGTGCCGAAATTTAGCCTGGGGTACCAAGGGGAAAACAAGATAACCTAAATGACCACCCAGGATGGCAAAAGGCACCAGTGAGATAGCCCTCAGGGCAACATTTTTGTCCAGGGCCCCCAGGCAGAATAACAGTATTAAACTGGCTACATAGGCCAATACAAAATAGGCTGCAGTGGTGGCCCGGAAATGATCCTTAGCTAGTTTTTGATTGCTGAGGAGGAGAATAATGGGTGGGCCGGGCATGCCAATACTTCCGGTGAGAAAACCAGAAATAGAGCCAACCGTACTCTCCCACACCTTACCAGTTGCATTTTTAATGGTTAAGCCACTGATTAAGATCACACTAAAAATGACTGTTATAATGCCAATGGCAAGTTTCAGCAAATGAACATCAAAGTGTAAAAAGATGTAGGCACCCAGTGGGATTCCCAGTAGACTGCCGTAAAAAAGGTTTTTTACCACCGGAACGATGACCACCTGACGCACTTTAACGGTTAAGAAAGAAAGAGAGACAATAGAAATCATGATATTTATGGCCACGGCAGTGTGCGGTTCGTAAACCAAAAGCAATAGTGGTACGGCTATAAGGGCAAAGCCAAAGCCAGTAATACCCTGCAAAGTAGCGGCAAGCAGAACAATTAGGGCTGAGACAAACCAACTGGTTAAGTCAGCAGGCATAGGATCATCTCCTCGTTTTATGTAAACTTATAGTATGCAAATAATTAATTAGCGTGCAAAGGGAAACCAATGGAAGATTAACCGATATATTCAAAACGGTCTATTCGTTGACCATTCCTTTCAACTTTCTCCGTAAACATCTTTAGGGGTCTTACCCAAAGACTCCCGTCCTTTTCACAGCGATAGACAACCATCGGTTCCTCGGTTTCAGAATGTTTTGCTAGGTAAAGGGCCTCATAGTAAGTTCCCTTAAAATGCTTGTATTTGCCAAGTCGAAGCATTTTTTATCCCCTCCGATTATAAATAGCTAATATTATTATAGGCTTTTGCATTTTAAACGGCTAGTCCTGTTTCAATTACTGAAATTATCAGTCAATATTTAAGGTATAATGATGGTAAAAAACAACGAAGGATGTGAGTCAATGAAACAGATACAGCTAAAATATAACTTAAATGATAAACTGCCCCTAGGGGAATTGGTTTTATATGGGCTACAATGGTTAGCTATTTCCGTGCCTACCATTATTATAATTGGTCAGGTTGTGGCGGGACTTCATTTTTCCAATGTAGGCCAACAGGTTATCTATATCCAAAAGTTATTTTTCTTGACAGGGTTAAGCCTTTGTGCCCAAATTCTTTGGGGGCATCGCTTGCCCATTATTGTTGGGCCGGCATCGGTCTTACTTGTAAGTATCGTAGCAAGTCAGGGAAAAAGCCTAAACATAATCTATACCTCTATTTTGGTAGGAGGCCTTTTCCTAATTTTGCTAAGTAGTACGGGACTCTTTGCCAGGATCAAGAACCTATTCACCTCCCGGGTGATTGCTGTCATACTTTTGTTAATCGCCTTCACCCTAATACCCACGATCATGAAATTAATTTTACCGAATAGTTCCTCAATCGCTCCCTTACAGAATTTCACCTTTGCTTTGGTTTATGTTTTTATTATGTTTACGGTGGCAAAGTTTCTAACCGGTTTTTGGAAGTCTACCTTTCTTATCTGGGCAATTACGGCTGGTAGTATTATTTATTGGCTGTTGTTTGGACACACCCAGGTAGGTGTCCAGAGTGAACTGCCACTGGTTGGAAATTTCTTTTATGATTTGAATTTTTCCTTTGCTTGGGATATTGGGGTAATGATCGCCTTTATAATTAGTTTTTTAGCTTTGGTTATTAACGATCTTGGTTCCATTCAGGCCGTAGGGTCCTTGTTAAAAACCGAAGATATGCCGAATAGGGTTAATCGTGGGGTAATCTTTACTGGCCTTTCGAATATATTATCTGGTTTTTTTGGGGTTATTGGACTTGTAAATTTTTCCTTTAGCCCAGGTGTTATTCTTTCAACTGGCTGTGCCTCCCGGTATACACTTTTACCCGCGGGCATAGGTTTGCTGGGATTGGCTTTTCTACCTGCCTCAGTTGCCTTTATTGGGGGCATCCCTTCCGTAGTCATCGGCAGTGTGATGACTTATATCATGTGTTCACAAATATCTGCTGGTTTGTTAGTTGCTCTCGATGGCATGGATGAATTTAAATTTGATGATGGATTAATTGTCGGGTTACCCCTGATGTTGGGGATCATTGTTTCCTTTTTACCCTTAGAAGTAACCAATACTTTTCCTGCAACGATTAGGCCCATTATAGGGAATGGTTTTGTGGTGGGAGTCATCACGGTTTTTATTATGGAGCATTTGATTTATAGGCCAAAAGGGGCTTAAATAGTATAAGATACGATCTAATGTTGTTTTTTTTCATTTAAGTCTGTATTATAAGAAACAGTGGACAAAATAGGTATGGATCTGTTATGCAAAAGGAGGAACCGCTTGTGAATAATGAACTTACAATTAAAGTTATTGAGCCTACGGGTGGTAGTATAGGCACCATTAAGCCTCGCAAGGCCAAACCAACTATTGGTATCATTCTGGAGAATCCGGAATTTGAAATTGTCTATAATACAATTAACCCAAACAACAGGATAGCACCCGCCCAAACAGGAAAGTTTGAATATCGTTGGCAATACAATAAAGAAGAAGATGCTTACCTACTCTATGTTGCCTATACAGCAGATGCAATTGGCTTTGCAATTAAGTTTCAAAGAGATAAAGCCGGTCAAATCCTGCAGAAACTTCAAGAGCTTAACACAAAATCACCCATGTTTGGGATCATCCTTCGTTTTAAAGAACATCATAGTCCCGACATATTTGATGATTCCATCACCTTGATTGGTTTAGAATTTGACAAAGATCCAGCGGCTGCCTGGCTCAAATAAAAAAGGAGTGTTGCATACTACAAAAGGTAGTTTGCGACGCTCCTTTTACTTATCTCCGGGTTTCTTCAATAAATAAGTTATTTAGACGTGTTTTAGAAATAATGTGGTAAACACCTTCTTGGACTTCAATTTGTCTGACCACACCACTCTTAAAGGCCTGAAACTCCAAAACTTCCTTATTCTGCTGTTCTAATATATTGACCATTTCATTTACTTTTTCTTTAAGTTGTCTAAACTGAGGATTATCAGCCAAGGCTTTTTCTAAGTCCAGAGTCAGTAATACGGTGGTGGACATTAGCTTACTAACCTCATCGTCCCCGATATAAATAAAGGTATTTAGGTCTGTGAGTTCTTGACCGCGATTTTTAACTTGGATCGTACCCTTCTCCTCCAGTTTGTTTAGGGCTTCAACCAAAATGGCAGGCAGCAGTAGGCCCATCTCATCAGCAATTTCTGCTACACTTTTAACACAAATACCATCTACGGATTTGTCACGGATAAAGTTACCGACCCTAGTCAGCAATCCCTTTGATATTCTACGGGGTTTACAACCACAGGCGTTATTTTCAGTCATGGAAAAATACCTCCTATAAAAGCTATCCTTATTATTAAACCAAACAACCTTTTCGCTGTAAATATATGTTTTTTAGTGCCAAAGCCAGAGCTTTGCTTAGAAAGTTTATGAAAAGTAAGTGCAATGTAAGAATGCCGTAATAAATTATCTCGTAATGTATATTATAATTACTATGTAAATAGTTTCAAGTGAAATGGAGGAGTAATAATGACCCATCAACTACCGAATCTACCCTATGACTATAATGCCCTAGAGCCCCATTATGATGAGCAAACCGTAAGACTGCATCATGATGCCCACCATAAGGCCTATGTAGACGGCCTAAATAATGCTGAGGCTAAACTAGCTGAGGCCCGGGAAAAAGGTGACTTCGCCCTGGTAAAACATTGGGAACGGGAACTGGCCTTTCATGGTTCCGGTCATATCCTGCATACCCTGTTTTGGGAGAATATGACTCCCAATGGTGGTGGACCTGCCACCGGTCGGGTAAGCGAAGAAATTAACAAATTCTTTTTAAGTTTTGAAACCTTTAAAAAGCAATTTTCCGCTGCAGCAGTTGCTGTGGAAGGTTCTGGTTGGACTTTATTATGCTACAATCCAATGTTTAAGAAGCTGGAAATTCTTACGTCTGAAAAGCACCAAAACTTAACCCAATGGGGAGTTGTCCCGCTGCTGGTACTGGATCTCTGGGAGCATGCTTATTACTTGAAATATCAAAATAAGCGGGCTGCCTTTGTGGAAGCATGGTGGAACCTGGTAAATTGGGAAGATGTTAATAAGAAATTAGCCTCCTGTCTAGGTTAATGAATAACAAAATGCGGCAGTTTTCTTGCCGCATTTTGTTATTCTTGTTTATAGGGGTAAGGTTTTAACACTTATGTTATTGTTAAGCCAGAGGGACTGGATGACCTCTTGAACATTCGCTTGATTTCCACTGGTATAAAATTGTTCGGTGCCAAGGGGGCCGTCAGTTATTAACAGGCTATTTTCATTTAAGATCTTACTTACCTGCCTGGCCACTGCCTGGCCGGTGTCGATAATAGCTATCTCAGGTCCCACCAACTCCCCGAGAATCGGACGTAAAAAGGGATAATGGGTGCAGCCCAATACAATGGTATCGGCTCCTCGCTCTAAAATGGGCTGGAGAAAATTCCATAACTTTCCCTTTGTTTCTGGTGCATGTAGTTTCCCCTGTTCAATTAATTCCACTAATCCTGGGCAGGGTTGGGTAATGACTTCGGTATTTTCGGCATAACGCTTAATCAAAGCAGCAAAGCGATCACCGGCAATCGTTACATTGGTGGCCAGAACTCCGATTTTACCATTGCGAGTTGCAGCAACTGCTGGCTTTACACCTGGTTCCATGCCGATTACGGGAACATTTAATAGGCTGCGCAAATCTTCTAAGCCTGTAGAAGTAGCAGTATTACAGGCAACTACAATTAATTTGGCTCCCTGTGCGACTAAAAACTCCCCGATTTTTTTTTCGCGTTGTTGAATGGTTTGGGGGTCCTTATCTCCGTAGGGGCAGTGAGCGGAATCGGCATAATAAAGTATGTCCTCCAGAGGAAGAAGCTTGCGGATATCCCTGGCCACTGATAGTCCACCTACACCTGAGTCAAATATACCTATGGGGGCCCGCTGAGACAAAAAAATCACCTCTAGGAATATTGGTAAATGCTGTAATTTATTATACTCCTATGTTCTTATAGAAGCAAGATTTGTTTCTGTTTACATAAAAGGCAAATATAAGAAAGGTCAATATTTATTTATCAAAGTAGCTTTTATAACAAAAAGTTATAGAATATCAAAAGGGAAGTATATAAAGATTGGAGAAGGGCTAATAATGTTTTAGTAGGAAAAGGAGGTTGACAACCTTGGCCAAGCCAAGATTAACACAAATGACGAAAGCTGCGGGGTGAGCAGCCAAGGTGGGGCCGGAGGTCCTAGCGCAAGTTTTGCGAGATTTACCCAGTAATACTGACCCAAACTTGTTGGTTGGCTTAGATACTTCCGATGATGCAGCGGTTTATCGACTCAACAGCGAATTAGCCACGATTCAGACGGTGGATTTTTTTACGCCAATGGTCGATGATCCCTATTTGTTTGGTCAAATTGCTGCGGCGAATGCCCTGAGTGATGTCTATGCCATGGGTGGGACACCCCTAATGGCACTGAATATCGTTTGCTTTCCTTCCTGTTTACCCCCAGAGCTTCTGGGTGATATTTTAAAGGGAGGTGCCGCTAAGGTTTCTGAAGCCGGTGCCATAATTGCCGGTGGTCACAGTGTTCAGGATGATGAGCCCAAATATGGTCTGGCTGTTACTGGGGTGGTGCATCCAGATAAAATATATAGTAATGCCTCGGCTCAGGCGGGGGATCTTTTAATCCTAACCAAGCCCCTGGGTACGGGAATTATCAATACAGGCATTAAGGCTGACATGGTAAAACAAGAAATGATTGATAAGGCCGTAAAAACAATGGCCACCTTAAACAAAGATGCCGCCGCTGTCATGGTAAATGTGGGGGCCTCAGCTTGTACCGATATTACCGGTTTTGGTTTTTTGGGTCATGCAGCAGAAATGGCCAAAGGCAGCGGTTTAAGCCTAACCGTATTTGCTGAGGCAATACCTGTTTTACCAGGGGCAAAGGAATTGGCGAGAATGGGCATTATTCCTGGAGGTGCCTACCAAAATAGGAAACACTTAGGGGAGTCAGTCTTCGTGGAAGAGGGTGTCACCAGGGAGCAAGTGGATATTCTTTTTGACCCCCAAACCTCCGGGGGATTGTTAATAGCCGTTAAACCGGAGCAAGCACACAAACTTTTAAAAGAACTGCACCAACACGGAGTTTTGGAGTCTCAAATTGTTGGGGAACTAAAGGAACCAGAGGACCATCTAATTTCGATCCTAAGGAGAGATTACCGTTATGAGAGAGATTAATAACCGGGGTTTGGCTTGTCCACAACCTGTGATAAATACGAAAAGAGCCCTAGAAGAAATTAACCAGGGTACGGTTATTTCTATTGTGGATAATGAGACAGCCTTTGAGAATGTAAAAAGGTTTGCTGAAAATGCCGGATTTAATATTACTACAGCAGAAAAGAATGGTGCGTACTATCTTACCATCACGAAGGGAGACGGTAACGGACCAGTTGAAGTAGTGGCTCCGGTATGTGAAACCAGCCAAGTGGTATATCTATTCACCAGTAATACCCTCGGCAGCGGAGCCGAGGATCTGGGAGAAACGCTGATGATTAGCTTCTTTAACAGCCTGTTGGAAAAGAACCCACCCAGAGTGATTATGCTGGTTAATTCCGGGGTAAGACTTGCCATCCAACAATCACGTGTACTGGAGCAGATTAATAAGCTAGTAGAGAGAGGCACAGAGGTTTTAGCTTGTGGTACATGCCTAGATTACTACAAACTAAAAGAACAGTTAGCCGTGGGACGAATTACGAATATGCTAGAAATACTAGATAATATGACGGGTGGGGATAGGGTTATAACACTATAGAGCGCAGATTGGCTCAGCGTCTGTTTGTGGCGAGAATTCACAAACTAAGCTTAACCCTGCCTTTAAAGGCATTTTTAGGCGAAATTTTTTCATGAAGCGTTTATCAAGTACCGTGTTTGGTATATAAACAGCACCGGACAAGTTTTGGATGCCGGCGGGTACATTTTCCTTTTCAACCTTATAGGAAAACTTATGCACCTGATTGTCCGGCGTGGGATTAACCGAGACGATTTCTAAATGAACAACGTCCAAGGGTTTATAGGTGGTGGCCGGAACCACGGATTTAATTGTTCTTATTTTTCTTTCATAGATGGTGAGAGCTGCGTCTAGCAGGGCTTTATAGCCAACATTATAATCGATTACCACCGGGTAACCATTTATAGTAGCTAAGGCAGTCCTTTGCATATGTCTAGCCAGAGGGATCATTTCTTCCGTACGAAGCAATTCATTAAACATGGTAAAAAGATCATGACTGTGTTCGGGTTTCAATTGGCATGCCGAAGATTTTTGCAGCAGTGTAACCACTTCCTGGAAGTCCCCTAGTTTTTTGGTTTTTTTAGCAAGACCAGAAAGGGTAAATCGGCCATGGTCATCCATGATCCTAGACATTGCTAAACATATTTGCTGCTGCCAATGGCCCAGTGCTTTTCCCGCAAAGAAATCCGGTAAGTGAACAACGTAGATACCATGGGCATTGGCATATTCCCAGGCCTGGCAGGAGAACTCACCAGCTACAAAGATACCGCCTACGTAATTAACTGTCAGGGTTTCTCTGATTTTTTTTCCTCCGTAAATACGGTGAAAGAGATCGCCGCGGTTATTATCCAGTAAGTCACGAATAAGCTCACGCCGTGAGGGTAATGTCTGTTCTAGGTCTAATAATGTTGCTTTTAAATTTCTAACTAACTGCATGTCCAAAATGTCATTTGCTGGCTCAGGACCACGGGCTGCCACTAAGAGAACGGTATTTAAGCAGAAGGGGCTATTATTTAAATCGATCCCAATCACTCCAACCTCATGCTGTGTCCCTCTACCACCTAGTTTTCGCCTCGGTACTCCGGCAATATAGCCATTATTGCGCAGGATATAGGCTACCAAATATTCAAATAGTTTGTCCCCGGAAATGTTAAGAGACAAGGGTTAACTCCCCCCATGTAGTAAAAGTAAAAGGATACATCATGAACCAGACCTGGCCAAGTACCAACCATTTAGGATCATTCCGTAATCGCTACTATTCAGTATGACCAAAAAGGAAATGTTTATGAGTTGTTCCAGCTATTGTTAATCGAAAGGATAAATATTCTTGATAAAATAGGTTCATATTATTATCACCGGGCTGGTTGTACAACCCGAGGCGTTAGCCTCAGTCCGTTAAAGGAAACCCTCCTTAATTTGGAGGGTTTCTGGATTTTTTGCTACTAACGATCAAGAACTTTAAAGAAATTCAAGTTTGTTTGATATAAAGTAAATTTAATCATGGGGTTATTGATCAAACGAAGAGCCAGGTCAAGGTTTTTGTTATCAAATTTATCCCAAAGCTGACGAAAGCGAGCCTGTCTTTCCATAATTTTATTTAACTCGTTTATTTGTTTGTGAAAATCCTTATTTAAAGCAATCGAGCGGGCGGCCTCTACACCGCTAACAATACTGGAAAAAACACCTTGCCCGAGCCAGCTTGTAACAAACCCGCCACTGTTTCCGATAAAGAAAGTATTACCCACCCGGTGGGGATAAACCAAACTAATATTATAGGGTACATCCCAAAGTAAAACAATTTTAGGGTCAAGACGTTCTTGTTGGAGAAAGCTCTGCCAAAAGTTGGGTAGTTCATCATGGGTGGTATTCGAAACATTTAATAGCAGGGTCGCCTTTTCAGTTCCCATTGGCACCAGATAGGCATAGCCATTTTTAGTATAGTCTGTATTAAACCATAGTTTAATTTCCTGGGGATTAAAGCGTCCCAAAATAGAAGCACCCCTGATCCAAGAGGAGTAGGTGCCTTGCCATATGTTCAAATCTTTGGCATATTGCTCCTCTCCTGTGGCAACAACAACATAATTAAACTTTTTAACCAAGTCCTTTGGTTTAACCGGGTAATTAAATTGAATGGGACTTTTCAATTGGTTTGCCATTTGGCATTCAATGGAGTGTATCTCCTGTCCTCGCAATAGACTATAACCCAGATTTCCCTGGATGGTAAATTCTGTTCTTGGGCCACATACCTTCATTAAGGAAATATCACTGATTGGTTTTAGATTAATCCCACATTGTTTAGTAAGTACAGCCAAGGGTTTTTTCACAGGGCGAAAAATAAAATCGAATATAAATGGCGAGTAAGAAAAAGGGCTGCCAATTCGATGGTTTCTTTCAAATATTTGAGGTTTGATACCATGCCGTTCAAGCTCGATAGCACAGGCAAGTCCAGCTATACCTGCTCCTATAATAGCTACTTTCATAATAACCTCCTAAATCCGGCATTCTCAGATAATATTTTTTGCCGAAGGCATAATAATATGCTTTAAATATAACAATGCTAAAAATACAAACAAAAAATAGCGGGGTGATCATCATTGGCTCGACTGACAGAACAAGAGATTCAAAATAATATTTTTAAAAAAGCCCTTGATAGAGAGATGTTGCGGCAAGCTAAGTATAATTATTTAGCGAATACGGTTAAGGATAAACGCCTAAAAAAGTTATTCAAGGTATTTAATATGACTGCTACCAGTCATATTGCGGAGCTGAAACAAGAGATGCAAAACCTAGATATAAAATAAGGGAGGCCCAATGGATAATCTAGAGTTTTTAAATGATGCCCTGGAAGATAAAATAAGAAACCAAATATTTTATAATGAGGCTGCGGTTATTATACGTAATCCATCGTCCAGACAGTTATTCTTAAAGTTAAGAGACGAGGAAATGAGACATATTGATATATTGCAAAAGGAAATAGTGGAAATTGAGAATAAACCCTTTGCGATTACCAAGATTTTTGCAAAATTGAAGAGCTAGCCAGCACTAGCTCCATTTTTTAGACCTTTTTAACCTCTGTCTAAGTGAGAAATTAAAAGAAACCATAAAGCTGTGGCAAAGCCCAGAGTAATCGTCAGGAGTGTAAAAAGCCAAAGATCCATTTTTATGCCCCTTTCAAATATGCTTATAAATAAGATACCCTGGTCTCTATTCCAAATATGCTAATTCTTAGGCGGAATAGTTGTAACATATAACTCCTTTTCCCGTAATATATACCAGGGTCAATTTTTTATTTTGTAATGAAAGGGGTTATAGCAGGTGGCAGGTGATCGTGAGTCTGGGTACAATGCATTTTCACTTTTTTTGATTTTCATTCTTTTATATGTATCACAAAAAAGTATTAGAGCCACTGATTACCATCAAGATACTAGTAGCAAACAGCAGGAATCTTCTTCAAACGAAAAATTTGCAGTTATGGTGTCTGATGGCGAAGTAATGGAGCATTCCCACAACCAGGAAGATTTTCTGGATGATATGTCGGAAGATCCAAATGTTGCCTGGGAAGCCGAAGTTGATGAATTGGATGAAATAATTGAAATTGATGAAAATGTTGAACAGGATCTAACCGATGATTCGGTAGAGGGGGATCATGAAGCAATTCAAGTAGATGAGCTGCAAGAAACAGAAGAAATCAAGGATATACCCGTCGACGATGCAATAATTCCTGAAGAAGAAGCATTAGGAGATAGTGAACAGATAGAATGGTCTGAGTCGGCTGAGGAAGCTTTTATGGCTGGTCCATCAAACAATGCTTCAGACATTCCACTGAAGATGGCTGAAGAGGTTATTGAAGATGAACCTGTTCTTGGCGGGCAAAGCAATTTATTTTTAAAGCCCACCGTTATGAGCGGCCTAACAACCAAAAAACAGCAGTCAGGACCTAAAATTTCTTTTAAATATAGTAACTAATTTCGTAATAAATGAAACAGGTGTTAAAATTAACACCTGTTTCATTTATGGCAATAATTTTACGCCTAGGGCAGCTAAGCGACTGCGTTCTGTTTTACTTAAGGAAATATGGGCATATAAGTCCTGGTTTTTGAAGGCATCAATTAATGTTACAAACCCGTTACTGGTAGCGGTTAGGCGGTAATTATCAATTTGTTGAATATCACCGGTTAGTACTATTTTACTGCCTATACCCGCCCGAGTGATGATGGTCTTGATGTTTTCCTTCGTTAAGTTTTGTGCTTCGTCAATTAGTATCCATTGTTTAGGTATGGAGCGACCTCTAATATAGGTTAGTGCCTCAAGTTCAATAAAGCCTTCTTCCATAAATTTTTCTACCCGTTCCGAGGGTGAACATCTTTCATCATGTTTGGTGGCCACAAAGGTTCGGGTTAGAAACTCCAAGTTGTCATATATTGCAGCCATCCAGGGAGTCAGTTTTTCCTTTTTGGTGCCTGGTAAAGCACCAATATCCCGGCTATGTGGAATCAATGCCCTCGTTACAATTAGTTTCGAATAGAGTCTTTGATTGACAACTTGTTGTAAGCCAGCCGCCAATGCCAATAAAGTTTTACCTGTGCCGGCTGGTCCTAAGATACTGACTAATTCAATTTTAGGATCCAATAGTGCATCCATTAAAAATGATTGTTCTAGGTTTCCTTCCATCGGACCTAAACCAAAAGCATGCAAATCTCTTCTTAGCGGGCGAATAAAACCTTTGCTATATCTTCCTAAATGACGTCCGCCAAGACGATCTTCCATGCAAACATATTGATTCTCTAATAAATTTTTATTTACTTGGATATGCCTTAATTGATAAAAATCCTGTACTTCATCATAGGAGATGTTTAATTTGTCCCAGCCCTTATACAACAAGCCGAGGTCAACCTGTTCCGCAGCATAGTTTTCTGCGGCAACTCCTAGCGTGTCAGCAATAACTCGTTGACAAATGTCCTGGGTAACCAAGGTGACAGGGGATGCCTGCTCCTCTTTAAAGCCTTTGGCAATGGCCAAAATACGTGTATCTACTTTATCCTTGGGGAGATATTCAGGTAAAAAAACGTTGCAATGATTTACCTCAACTAGGATTTGATGCCCACTGGAAAGTGATACCCCTTGATGAAGTTGAGGTCTTAGGCTGTCCAGAAAACGAATTGCCTGTCTGGCACAATGGCCTCGATGATCCTCTAGCCCTTTAAAGCGATCCAACTCGTTAACAACTGCAAGGGGGATGACAACTTTACAAGGTTCCATAGATGTTATAATCTCTTTTATAGGTCGGTCAAGCAATACATTGGTATCAAGTATCCTAATGTGCACTTCTTCCCCTCCTGGCCACTGTATTTATTTGTTATATGGAAGCCTTTTTTAACAATATCCAATAAAAGTTTCATTTAGAACTAAATACTATGTTTAGAAAAAAGAATGCAAAAACCACCCCGGGGGGTGGTTAACTTAGTCTGTAATATTTTTTGCAGGGGCGAAGGATTTAGTCTCTTGTTGCATTAGGTAATTTATTTTTTCTAATCCGTGAATGAGTCCAGTAATTTCCTCATGGGACATAGAAAGTAGAAAACCGCCTAAATAATTAGTCCTCATAAGGGATAAATTATGGTTTAATTCGCTAATTTCGGGAGAAAGATCAATATGTACGACCCTACGATCTTGATCATTTCTTTTTCGAATAACCTTACCCTGTTTTTCCAAACGATCAACGATTCCTGAAACGGTACTCTTGGCTAGACCTAATCGGATACTTAGTTCACTAAGGGTTATGCCAGGATTTTGAAAGAGCTCCTGCATTAAATGGATTTGTGGAACGGTTAAGCCGCATCCGATGGTTTGAGACAGCATATATTGACGAAATTTTCGGTTAAGAGTTCTTATTAAGAAGTTTAAATGCTCTGCCTGGTGAACTAACTCTTGTTCCATTATGCTCACCCCCCCCTGTTTACACAAGAGTGCAAATATTTATTATATTTAGAATATCATTATTCTTTTGGAGAGTAAATACTAATAGTGAAAACATAAACAACATTCGGGAAAATAAATTTGCACGGAGATTATCTACTTTACTAGTCATTGGAAAAAAGCGAAGTAAATGTTATGATCTT